>NZ_JACJIK010000002.1:0-112218 GCF_014138885.1 Micrococcus luteus | reverse complement strand
CCGAGAGCGGTTGGGTGCCTCGGTTGGGTTGCTGCCGGCGTACAGCTGGGCACGGGGGCGCTGACGCGCCCGCCGAGCAAGCTGGCAGACGGGAGGGGCTGGGACGGCGCTGGCTCTAACACTCCCCCGGCCGGCTCGGCCGAACAAGGACACCCCCGCCAGACGGCCCACACGCCCCCTCACGCCCGAGCACCACCGAACCGGCACACCACCACCACCAGCCCGCCGAACGGGCCCGCACACGCCCACTCAGCCACGCGCCCCTCCCCCACACGGCCACCACAGGCCGGCCCCGGGGCCGGCACACACCAGCCGGAACAGGAGCACGCGCGCGGCGAGCGCAGCGGGCGATCACGGGAACGGATGCGGGAACACTGCCTGCACCATGCATACCACACCAGTAACCACACACACACGCGCAGTAGACACCCCCGCCCCGAAGGTGTATGGTTAGACACTCGGCGGGGAGCGCCCCGCCGAGGACGCCCGCGGGCCCCACTCAGGGGCCGCACCCCACCAAGGAGGCACCTACACACATGTCCACTTCATCGTCCCGCGATCGCTCGCGCCCTCGAAGTGGCCGCCATGCGGCCCGCCAGAGCGAGGCACGGCGATGTCCGCATCGCCGGCGGACTTCTTGCTCCATGTCCCGTCGAGTTCAGCCGATCAGGCCTGGATCGCCTACTCGACGGACACGCTACCAGCGCGTGCGCACGCTGGCCGAGTACGCCGGGACACTCCGTGCGCATGGCGAGGCCCCACGGCCGTGCGTCTGCACCGAGACGGCGTGACGACCCTGATGCCGCACAAGCGTCGCAAGCGCGCCGTGGTGAGCCTGAGCGCCGATGCGGACACCGTCACCTCCGCACCGACTGCCAGACGGTCCAGGTGCCCAACGTGGCCGCGATGGCGAGTATCGAAGATCACCGCCTGTTCCGCTTGCCTACAGGATGCCGGCGAGCTCCGCCCCGGCTGGAGAGGGCCGCGAGCCGTGCGCGTGAACGCCATTTCCTGCACGGCTGGCCAACGGTGCTGCACGCTACGCGGCAAGACGAGGCCATGGCCTGTCCTCGCCCACTCGATCAGGTCGCGAGTCCAAGCGTGGCATGGCGGAATGTCGACGACTGGCCCAGGGCTGCTCATGCCGCGTGTGGAAGACGGAGGTGCGTCACGCGCGAGCGGGCTGAGGGCGCTGGGGCCGCTCGCCTGTTCGACGCGGTCCGCTCATGGCAGCCCGGAGGTGGCCGACGGCCCGGGCCAGCACGCGTGGACGCAGTGTCGAGCGCCGGGGCCTGAGCCCGAGGCTCGCGCGGAGCTGGCCACAGGGCGCGCCCCGCCCCGCGCGCGACGCCGGGTTGCACCCCTCACCCCGAGATGTGTATGGTTAGACCCGTCGCAGGGGAGGAGGCCCCCAGCACCCCACCAAGGAGAGACCCCAAGGACACGAGACCCATCTGCACCTCACGCCACCGGCGCCATCGGCCAGCCGGTCACCTACGTCGACCGCGCCTGGAGGCGGGTCCATCAGCTTCCACGACGGCGTCGTGGACCGCCATCGGCCCGGCCGCAAAGACGTCGGACAATCGCCATCCGCACGGTCATGTCGCGGCGCCAGACACGTCACCGTCCTGGGACCAGTCGGCACGGGATGGCCTCTGCCCGACGCGATGCCGGCCGACGAGGCCTCCGCGGCCGCTGAGACACCATCGGGCGGGGCGGTGGAATCGGTGGCGGGGAGCTGTACGCCTCTCTGGGTGCGCGTGCATCGGCGCCGCCGCCGGGCATTTCGGAATCGGTTCATGGTGCGAACGGGGCTCTGCAAGCGCGCAGCGGGCCGGGGCGGGCGCTGGCAATGCAGCCTATGTAGGGCTGGAAACCTTGGAATCTTGCTCACAAGCAACTCCCCGTCGGGCCACACCAGGAACCACCACAAGACACCCTGGCGTGTCCATCCTGTGACACCCACCCCCCTAGAGGCATCACCAGATGCAAGTGCCTGCCCACCCGCCAGACATATGGCCACGACGGGAGCCGGGCCGATCAGCCGACCTAGGTGTAGGAGGGCATGACGTTGTTGACTCGGGCCGGTGCCAATGAGGTCGGCGGGGCGTCCCCGCAGGAGGTATGAGGCCGATGGTAGTTGTAGTGGTTCACCCACACCGCCAGGGCCTCACGCCGAGCCTGCTCTGAGGTGTAGGGGCGGGCGTAGAGGACCTCATCGACCATCAGCCGGTTGTACCTCTCCACCTTCCCGTTATGGCGCGGGGTGTAGGGCCGGATCCGGTGATGCCGGCCTCCGAGCGAGACCACCTTCGCGGTGAAGTCCGCAGCCCGGTAGTTGTTCCCGTTGTCCGTGACCACCCGGTCCACGGTGATGCCGTGGGCGGCGAAGAACGCCCTCGCCCGGCAGTAGAAGCTCACGGTCGTGGCCGCCCGCTCGTCCTCCAACGCTTCGGTGTAGGCCAGCCGGGTGAACCCGTCGATCGCCGAATGCAGATAGGTGTAGCCGACCCGCCGGCCTGCACCACGCTTGGAAGCACGGCCTGCTTCACTTTCACGTCCGTGGGTGCGCCAGCCGCCGCCGTCTGGGATCTTCCCGATCTTCTTCACATCCAGGTGCACCATGTGCCCCGGCCCTCTCGCGGTGATCTTCTGGGGTCGTTGGCGCAGGTCTTCTCCGGCCGGGGTCAGGTCCCGTAGGCGGGAGATCCCGAGTCGGTGCAGCCACCGTCCCACGGTACGAAGACACACCCGGTGGCCCTCGGAGACGAGGTGGTGATGGATGCGCCGTGCGGACCACTTGCGCTCCCGCCGCAGGGCGTGGATCTGGGCGACCAAGACCGGATCGAGCTGGGCAGGTGAACGGTGTGGCCGGCTGGGCAGGTTCTGAATGCCGGCTTCTCCCTGGGCGCGGTAGCGGGCGACCCAGGTGGCCACCGTGGGCCGGCTCACCCGGAACTCGGCGGCCACGTGTGCCTGCGGGATCCCGTCGTGCAGGTGGCGGTGGACCATCCTGAGACGGCCAGTGGGGGTCAGGGGTGCGTTAGCGTGAGTCATGAGTGGGTCTCTTCTGGCAGGTGGGTTGTTGAGGAACTTCCATCCTGCGGGGCGGGGCCCACTCGTCTCATCTCAGCCCGGTACGGATGTCAAGAACCTCATGACCCACAACACCTAGGCCAGCACGTACTCCTCCAGGGCCTCACGCATCACCGCGGATTCCGTGCGCTCCTGCTGCTTGGCCGACGCGACCAGCTGATACTTGAGCTCCTGGGGCACACAGGTGCGCACCGTGGGGGGGGGTCACCTCGGCGATCACCTCGATATAGCGCTCGGTCTGGGCGTGGGGGGGGGAGAGAGAGAGAGAGAGAGACGCTGTGCCTGTCTGCGCTGGGGTGAAGTCAGGCATCTCACTACGAATGCCCCGATAACTATAGGAATGCAATCGGAATGCTCCACCAATTCGCTATCTGCCCCGATTACTGCCTCGGGGCAATATCAACAATCACCGTTCCCAAGCCGGGGGTCAGCATGACCTGACAAGCAAGTCGGCTCTTGTCAGACTTCACCGATGCAGCCGACTCAAGAACATCATCCTCGACACCTGAACGCCCCTCGCCCCAAATCTCGGCCGGCCCATCCGCCCAGTAAACATGACACGTTCCACATGATGCATAACCGCCACATCTCCCAAGAACCCCTGTCACACCAGCCCTCTTGGCCAACTCCAACAAGGAAACGCCTTCCTCGAAAGCAACTCGGAGGGGTGGAAGGCCCCTTTGTCTAAAGACCACATAGGAACTATTCGAAGTCACCCGCCATGCCCCCTTTCAAACCCAGCCACAGCCCTCAGCCCTCTCTTGTCCAGTGCAATCAACGCTATCGCGAACGGAACACCCGCAACCAACGCTCCCACGGGGCCAAGGAGCGAACCAAACGCACCAGCTCGCGCCCCTCCGAGCTGGGGCCCCCCCATGCCGACCAACATTTGCAACGCGCCTACCCGGCCCTGCATTTCATCCCCGACGGCAAGCTGCACAATCGCCTGCTGCAAAGTTAAGGTGACCACATCCGCTCCCCCAATGACAGCTGCCAGTAGCAAGGCAACTTCAAATGACGGTGAAGCGGCCAAAAGAACCACCGCGAGAACCCAAACCCCAGAGGCAATAAGAAGCCCACGACCAAGCCGGCACATGGAAGTAAACGTACCGGCAAACAGGGTAACGGCAACACCGCCGATACTTACGGCAGCAAGGAGATATCCATAGGCCTCCGGGCCCATCCCCCAATGTCGCTCGACAAGTTCCGGAAACAATACAGTTGGGACGACAAAGAACGTCAAATACAAGTCGATTCCAATACATGCACGAATGACGGGTCGGTCCCTCACATACTTCAACCCGTCCCATATACCCGCAGTTATGCGACCACTAGCCCCAGCCGGGCCAAGCGGGGGTAAGGATAAGACGGCATAGAGATATATACCCATTGCGCCGATCTGAGCCCCAAATACCGCACCCAGCCCTAGACTGGAAGCTACCATCAAGCCTCCAACAATTGGCCCCACAATTTGGCCCACATGCATCGATATCATATACAACGAAGCAGCAGCCGGGATTGCCTCCTTACGAAGGAGACGCCTCAAATACGGCCGCCTTGTAGGAGCTGCTATTGCCCCGCCAGCACTCGAGACGGCAACGAGACAAAACGTCAACCATACAGATAATATGCCCGAAACAGTCGACACAAAAAAAACGATAGCGCATGCGAGCTGTGCGAGAACTCCTGCCAGTGCAACATTCTTTGGTGAACGACTATCGGCTAAAGCGCCGCCTACAAGAGAAAGAGCTACAACGGGGACTCCGACAGCCACCCCGAGCAGTCCAACCGCAAGTGACGTCCCGCTCTCCTGAAAAATCCACCAAGCCAAAGCAGCCTGAGCGCTCTGAGCAGCAACCTGAACCACTGCACCGGCCGCCCAGAGCCTAGCAAAAGGAGCCGACTCCCTTAGCGGACTGACGTCAACCAGCCGCACTCTCGGTCGTTTCACGGTACCCCTTATCTGGCCCTCAATCTATTACTCTACAGTAAACCAGTCAGCAACCTGACACATTTCTGTATGAGTACGCTCAACTACACGGGGGGTCGCGCTGCGCAGACCCTCTTCCCTGTCAGCACCCAGTTGCTTAATAATCTCCATGGGTGACATTTCTCGCCAAAACTCCCGATACTCATACTCTCCGATAAGAATGCCCTTTACCGCCTTCTGACTGATAACGATACCATCCAGATGATCCACCTCGTGCTGAACAATACGCGCCGGCCATCCTCGAAATTCCTTGCGCATCTTCTCGCCACCAGCGTTAGTCCATTCCACAGTAACCGAGTCATGCCTCTCAACAAAACAATACAGTCCAGGAATCGACAAACACCCCTCCATGTGGACAATTACTTCTGCCGATCGATTGGTGATTACTGGATTAATCATCTGCACGAGAGGGAGCGTTTCAAGGCCCTTATCAAGTAGCCGCTCGTCATCTCTCACCGTCAAATCCTCAAGTACGGCGATAGATTTACTGATCCCCACTTGATTAGCGGCTAATCCCACCCCCCTGGACCCCCTCAGCACTTCCGTCAAGACTTCCACATCACGAACGGCACTACGAAATTCGTCTCCATTACCGATAGCAACCTTCCTTGTTGGACGCGCCAACATTGGATTGCCGACACACAGAACAGTAGTCCGTCCCGTCTTTTCACCCATCACTCATCCACCTCGTTCTGCAGAATAGCCGCGATCTCGTAAACCTCCGCCTCACTTGGTGCGATGGCAGCGGCCATTACTGGCCCATCTAAAGACGATCCCAGCGGCGGTGTCACGGCAACGGCAGCGCGATCGGCCTGCGTTCCTAGACACAGATTATTGTCTGAAACACGCTCAAGAAACACCTCTAAGGTGTTATTTCCGGCCTTTCCGTTGACCTCAAACTGATACACCACAGAATCTCCTGCGAACTTCTCTACCAGATGAGGCATAACGCGGTACAGATGAGTACTACCGGTATATCTAGCGTTAACCTCGGTAATGTATACTTTCCCAGCATCAGACAGCACGACGAAATCAACACTAAACACGCCACGGTAGCCCATTTTATGGTAAAGGTCAAAGACGCGATGGGCCTGCTTCTTCAAACGCTGACCGATGAGGTCCGACACACTCGGCGCCGGACACAACTCACCGACCAAAGCTCCCGCTTTGTACACTAGTTCTCCGACCACCGGAGAGAACACAGCGTCGTCGGTGACACAAGTCTCCACATACAGAGTTCTTTCCGCATTAAGCGCGTGTTCCACTACAACAGGAAATGTCTGCCCATTACTCATCCATTCCCACTGCGCTTCCCAGAACTTCGAAACCTGATCCGCGACGCTTACGTGCATACTCTTCTTAACGTGCGTCTGCTTTGAAGCGCCCGAACTCCTTGGGTCTGATTGGCGCGCCCAGCTGTCCGTATAAATAAGGTGGTTCGCTCCGCCACCGCCCCCATGCGCACGTTTACACATGACACCGTGCACTTCCGGCTTAGATAGGAGGCCCAATGTGGCTCGTTCTGCCGCTTCCCGCGTGAACACCGCCACGCCTTCCGGTATAGGCACATCTATTCCGGCTGCGAACACTCTAAAAGCGTACTTAGAATTGAACACCTCGTAACCAGCACTACGCATACCACCGCCAGCTGCAAGGGTGGAAGATCCCTCCAAACCAAGCATTCCGATTAATTCCGCAGTCTCAGGTGTCATCCACAATGCTTCGGCCGTCGTAATCAGGCCTCCGTGCACCTTCTGTCGAAGCGATGCGACAAGTTGACTGTCAGCGACGAGCGCATTTCCATCAAACGTCCGGCCCTCTCCAACACCGGCAGGCATACGTTCGAAGGCTATTTCTCGGCGTTCAATACCCTTCGAGTCAAAAACGTGCCTCACAAACGTCTGGTCGATGTCGCTAATGGATAGGACAGTATCGCCTGCTTCAACAAACCAGAGACCATGGGCAGAATAGGATCTAATATCCTTCTTACGCATCATCCATGGATCGGAATCATTTAGTATAAGAAGCTTTCCCAATACGACTCCATTTCACCTGACAGGTTCACCTGTAATCCGTGAGCGAAGAATCTCGCACCGTATCCAATGTAAAGCAATGGAAACCACCGCCAAAGAGACGTCGGTGGCGATGCTGGACGGGGACCACCGTGAACCCTTCACCTTCTAGCATTCGGATGAGTCCCAGGCAGTCCCTATTCACAAGAACCGTATCCGGTGAAACTGAAAGCACGTTCAAGTCGATATACGGACTCGTGAGAACCAGGTCACTGTCTTCGTAACTGGGGAAATTATCGTCCTTCGGCTCAGGCGGCACGAGGTACTTCCAACCCTGGAATTCCTTCGGCATCAGCTTCTTAATGTCAGGATGACGGGCGAGGAAGAGTCCAGGTCGAAGGGCGAGAATCATACTATCAATATGGTTATCACTCATTCGGTCAACGCGGTGGACTCGATACTCACTCGAAAGATGGCGCCGTAGCCACTCATATCCCTTTGCATGATTCTCATTAGCTACATTGACGACAATGTCTTGACCAAGGCGCAGGCACTGAGCCCCATCAAGGATCATCTCAAGTCCAACATCATAAGGGGACACCTGAGGATCTGAGATAACTTCCGTCGGACCCCCAAGGGACGTTTCAAGGTCGTTCGCGTAACTTTGATCAAAAGACGCGTCAGTAAGCACTGGACGAGGCATAGTCGTCCACTGCGATCCCGCCTCGAAGTATTCCATAAAGACTTTGCTCAAGAAACGTGTCTCAAGATACCGAGATCGAATAGCTGGTGGTGTTTCAATGATCTCGCTACCAACAATCAGAGTATTATCTCGAAGATTCAAAGGGGGGACCGGGGGTGCCTGCCACCCAAATCCCGCAATAGGATCTGCATCACTGGGCAGCTGGACCGGTCGATGAACTTTAACGTCCAGTCCCTGAAGAGTTTCGGCCAAGCCTTCAACGTCCTCAATGAGCTCTTCGACATAGCGCTCCTTGATGCGATGCGAGCGCTCCTCTGTCAGAACAGAGTTATCCCGCCGCTGTCGTAGTCGAGGATACGCCCAGTCCGAATGGTACAAATTTTCGTGAAAGAAGATATCGAACGATAGCTCTCGATCGTGCGATACATAATTGTTCGCGGACCCAACGATAATCTCCCTCAAAGGGGACCATTCATCATGCGAATTGACGGCCGTCATTTTACTTCTCCTCTTCTTACCATGATTGAATCATACGTCCTAAGCGTAGCCGAGTCTGCTCTATCGAAACGGTTCACCTCATAGGAGCTACTCCACTCGGGCAGTCGTCTAAGTAGTGCTTGAGTCCATTCAGATGCTAGCCTTGCGCCCAGGCAGACGTGCGGTCCCCATGCGAACCCAAGATGCTGGTTGTCGGGGCGGTCCGGGCAATAAATATCGGCGTTCTCAAATTTTCGCGGGTCTCGATTAGCCGATCCCATCAAAGTAATCACCGAAGAGCCAGCAGCAACGAACTGGTCGCCGAAATACCAATCCTTGACGCAGTACCTCGATGTTGCCTGGGCAGGGCTGAGATAGCGCACGAGTTCATCCGCCGCTCGGTTCGCATCATCCGCACTTCTTGCCAGGTCAATTACTTCCGGGGCGCTATTCAATGTATGTAAAATAGAAGCCGCCATCGCGAACGATGTTGAGTAACCTGCGTTGAAAATGCCCGCCACAGTGTTTCTCAGGTATGCTTTTCCTCGCGATGCAAGTTCATTCTGAACTTCTGGGTCTCCTTGCAATGACTGAATGAAACCTGCCTTCAGATCTTCCTCAAACCACCCATCTGCAATTGAGCGCAACTTCTCGCCCGCACTTTGAGCGGCAGGTAGACGGCTCGGGTCGAATCCGGAGTCCATGCCCCTAGTTAAAGCCCGGGAAATGGAGTGGTATTCCCTGGAGTCGACGGGCTTTACGCCAAGCGTCATGGAAATCATTCTCATGCAGGCCGGGGCAAGCGCATGGGAAAGCAGGTCTATCTCCTGACCAATGGGAATGCTCTCTACCTGCTTGACGAGCGTACTTACCCCGTCCTCAGCGATCCCCCTCAGGTCTTGCGAATGCAGTGTCTTCAGCATGCGGCGCCGCAAGTACTGCTGCACTGGTGGATCTTCTTTTTGTATACTATGGGTACTCTCTGGTTTTTCGAACCCTGCTCGCTCAGGGTCTCTTGCGAAGACATCAGAGTTTCGCAGAACTTCTTTACAGTCGTCGTAGCGGCTCACTACCCAACTATTCGTTTGTGGGCTCCACAAACATGGGTGCTCTTCCCTAAGATGCTCATAGGTGGCATTCGGGTCATTCTGGAACTCAGGGATTAATGGATTAAAAATATACATGCCCCCCCTATGCGGTACGCGGTTTACTATGGACGCTAATTAGGAAAAATCCACCCTCCCTGCGCTCCAGGGCCTAGGCAGCTCTAACTGCCTAGGCCCTGGGCTGGGTATCAGAGAATGTGGTCGTAAGTCATGACTTTCCCCTCCTTCCCCCTTGATGTGAGACGGATCGCATCGCGGTCCGACGGAGGGCAACCCCGCCCTCACTGAGTGAACTATATCACATGTCAGTTGCATGAGGGCATGACGCGGCCGCCTTGCCCTGAGGCGTGTGAACGCGTGCAGGAGGGCGTCGTCCACTATGGGCCGGCTGTATCGCTCGGCCCTCCTGTGGTAGCGCAGGGTGTAGGGCTGGCTCAGCTGGTACTGACCTCCGAGCAACACAACCGTGAAGTCCTTTACGCGTTGGTCGTCGTCGTCCGTGAGCAGACATGCCGTGAGCGGAGAAGACGGCCCGTTTCTGCAGCGGAGAAGACGGCCCGTTTCTGCAGAAGAAACCGATTGCCTCCCGGGCTACTTATCGGTGTCTATGTCGGTGTAGGCCAGACGGTGAACCCACGCATCACGGAGCGTAGATACATGTGCCCCAATCGAGCCGCGATCCCGCGCCTCGATGCTGACCCGGCCTGGCTGTTGCTTCAGTGAGCGCGTCAACCACCATCGTCAGATATTGCCCTGCCTTTCTTCACACTTCGGCGCCCCCTCCCGGCGCTGATCGGTGCCGCTGCAGACGCAGAGCCTCACCGTGGGTGCCAGGTCCCTGAACCGGCGGAGCCCAGCCCGACGCAACCACCGACCTACGGTGCGAAGAAGAAGCGTGTTGATCCCAGCACGGCTATTGTCGGGGCCGCGGTACGTTCCGTGTATCTGCCGTGATTGCGTGCGGACGCCAGAGGTCGGCCCGTAGAGTCCCGTGTATCTTGATACGGATGCCTATGCGCAGAATCGACTGTCGCGAAAGGTAAGCCCCACCGCTGTTGCAGGCCTTTATTTTTCCGGTGCGTGTGGTAGGCTGGCTTAGCCGAGCGTCCGTCAGCCTTGGACTCCCGTAGAGCGCGCGCTCTGTTAGCTTCAATCCATCGAGGCGTGTAGATGGGAAGTAGAGCCTCCTCCATCACGGTAAGCGTCCTTCTGGTCTTCCGACCTACGATTAGGGTACGATTAAGTAATGACACTTGTGCTACCCCCTGAAGGTTTGAACTTAGACCTCTCCGTCGTTAGGTCCATAAGTGAACTACGTCGCCATCTCAGGCAGGCGGGGGTGCGGTTAAATCATTATGCCGAATCTTTTCTTGACGATTCATTTGCGAACCTGCACTTGGAGGGATCGCCAGTTGTTTCCGTAGTCGAAGCTTCAGTGGAGGAAATAGGTCTTTTAGACGGTGGTACGATAAAAGAGGTTGAGGCAGCAGCCAAGTCTCGCGGACTCCGCTCCTGTCCACCGCTGACAGCGCCGTTGTTGCGCATTCAAATTAACCATCAGGCTAATTCTTCTAATTCTGTTTTGAAGCATGGGCGGGCACCTGACGACTCTCTGCACGTTCTATCTCCATCCTTCGGTGATGAATCATCCCTCCATCGGGGTTTCTACTTACGCACTGTTGATAATGTACCGTGGCTTCGGGGCTTTACGTGTGATCATTTACACATCTTCGGCCCTGGGGATAGATGGGTCTTTTCGCGTCCTTAACGTTGAATGTTTCAGGTGGTGTCTCCGCTGGCATTGACTTCAGGTCTGGTTGTAAACCATCCCTTTTTGTTGTCCGAGTATTATTCGAAGGGCATGCCCAATTCGCCGAATATAATTCTGGCCGTTAGTACTTAGACGGGATGGGCGTTAACTATCCGACTCGAATCCATCTGTATCCTGATGATCTAGGGGCGCCTTTTCTACGTCCAAGTTGCCACTAGCCTCTCTTTCGGCGCACTCGTAGCCCCCGGATGGATCGAATGGAGCCACGCCCGCGGTGCCCAAATCATCGCTGGATAACCCACCTCAAACCCCGCAGATCAGCACTGGTAGTGCAAACATAAGTTCAATGGGTCTATAGCTATAAGGGGCATGGCCGTAACCGAGGCACTGCGTACTCTGGTTGCACGCGGGCTGCACCTTGAACCCCCGCAGGCATAGGAAACGGTGCTCAACCAGCAGGAAGAACCCCTGCCTTATAAGGCAGGGGTTCTTCCATCTCCGGGATCAGCTCTGACGGTTCTCATAGGCGGTTAGGATCTCGAGCGGGATACGCCCTCGATCGGCGACCTCGTATTCGTTATCCGCGGCCCAGGCCCGCACCGCCTTGGCATCATAGGAAGCAGCCGCCTTGGACGTCTTGCCGGTCCTAGCCTTTCCCACGGCACGCGCCTTGGTCACATAGGAATCCATCTTGTCCTCGAACTCGGCAAGAACCTTCTGCAGCTCTCCCCTGTGCTCTTCATTCAGATCGATCGCATACTCCTTGCCAGAGACGAAGAACCTCACCGTCTCAGCCGGAGTGGATCCATCAAAGTCATCCGCAATCGTAGAAATCGTCGCCATTACCTTTTCCTCAAGTCGCTACCAGTATCGAACCCGAATACTATTGACTAGCGGTCCTTAGAGTCAAGTTTCATAATGCCCACGCCGACCCTGTGTGTGTCTGAGTTATGGTGGCGATTCACGAGTTCCTTGATCATACGAAGATGGCGATAGGAATAACTCGGATAGACGCCCCGCGGATGCGCGAGTCGAAGTGGAAGTCGAAGACCGCGGGGTCTTCACCTCCCGGTTCTCTTGCCCTGTCGGCAGCGCCCTCTTCGTCCTCCCAAGGATTCCACCCGTCATCATCTGGATCAGTCTTATCCAGCAGGGCACTGAGCTTGGTCATCTGCCCGTGGACCAAGTCGTTCAGCTGCTGCGCGCCGTAGTCCAATGCGGTCGGATGGATCCGCTCGAGCAGCTTGTTCCTGCTCAACAGGGGCTCGTCGTCGACCAAGGGGCCAGCGACTTTGGCCAAGACAGTGTAAGTTCCGTCGAGAATCCGGTCCTCATCATCCAAGACGAAGTGGGCCGGCTCGCACATGGTGATGAACGTCAGCGCATCCTTCTCACTGCCGACTTGGCCGTAGAACTCCCGGGTCTTGGTGGCACGGAAGTCCGCTCTGATCGCCTCCGTCGCCGACCTGGCAATCACGCCTCCTGCATCCTGGCGGGCTTGCAGTTCAAGTGCGAACTTCTGAACTACCTCCGGGGCACCTGGGATGAAGTCCTGCATGCCCTTGTCGTGGATCATCTTGCGGGTGATGGCCTCGACCAGCTCCGGGGTGAGGACGTCCAGCAAGGCACTGGCCTGGTTCGGAGTGAACGTCGCAGTGAACTCCACGAAGTCCCCGGGACGCAGTCTGGCAGCAGAGCTCCTACCCCGCGGCCGACGAATCAGCTGACGCCCCTTCAAAGCGGTCCGCACCATATGGAGAAAGTACGGCTGCGTGAACTTGCCCCGGTGACTCCCCCCACTCACCGAGGTCATACGTCCCTCGCTGCTCTTGCCTCGATTCCCTTCCCCTCCCAGCTCCGCCCTGACGAGGTGGGGCAGAGTGACCGAGACCTTCGCCGTCCCTTTGCCGCCCGTGTTCTGGGCGCGGGAGTCCAGATGCTCGGTGCGGTCCTCGATCGAGCGCTCCGTGAACACGGGCTGCTCGAACAGCTGTTGCAGGATCCCTTCGATGTGATCAGGGTTCTGATAGATCGAGACAGTGGGCTTACTCGGTTGCTCCAAGACCGGCAGGTCAACGTCAGCCTGACCCGAGTTGCCCTTGGACTCCCTGCTCTGCTGCTCACTCATAAAGGGAGCGTAGGCCAGGCCCCCACCATCCCCCTCCACCGAGGCCGCCGAATGCCTGGTGATAGCTGTAGTACACTGTAGAGTGCGGACCCGCCCCACACTCGTGGATTGGCGGGTCTAGCTGTCTCTGGATCACATCTGCTGCAGACCCTGCTCGCACTCCCGGGGTTCGAGATACTGCTCATACCAGCCCCAGGCGAACTCGTTGCCCTTGTGCCGGTTCAGGTGACAGAACACCGTGTAGGCAACCAGGTCAGCCATCTGCATTAGCTGAGACTGCTTGGAATCATGGAACATCGGGTCCTCAATCACATGCCGGGTATCCAGAGCCAGGGCCCGGTGCGCCTCCCGGTAGATCGGATCGTCGCCGTTCCCGTCCATGCCGACCAGCACATAGCTGTCCTCGGCACGGTGCTGCACATCCAGCATCTCCAACAGCTCCTGGTACACCCGCCCTTTCTCCTTGTGGAAGTCACTGCCCTTGGCGGTGGTCTGTCGGTAGACGGCACCGACACGGATGTCCTCGCACCCAGCAAGCATCTCCAGGCACGCCCGGGCCACGTCCCGCCCCAGGGTCTTCCACTCCGTCTTGTCTTCCACATCGTCACGAGTCGAGATCCGCCCACGGCCGTTGATGAACTCCGTGGCATGTAGCTCTCGCGCCGGCGGGACCAGGTAATCCCGGTACAGGCTTTTGCGCATCTGCAGGATGGTGCGCAGCGCGTGCCGCCATCGCTCGGGCCGGCACTCGATCCACCCGTACACGATCAGCCCATCCCTCTCCGCCCCGGAATCGTCGATGTAGAGCATGCGGGAGATCGTCATGAGGTCGCCTTATCCGTGTTAAAGGTCGTTGGTTCTGTCGTGCTCGAGCTGGAGAGCCGATTCTTCCGTGCGGTTGTCGCTCGCTTCTGCATCGCCCGTCTGGCTTCGCGTCCGAAGTCCCCAGTCAGGGAGTACCAGATCCGCACGGTGCTGCCCGTCGGCGACAAGGGAGCCTTGATCTTCTCCATTCGCCGGTGCAGCAGGCCATGTTCTTCGAGCTCCTTCAGGCCCTTCCGCGCAGTCTGTTCCTTGATCCCGTACCAGGGCTCGGCATTCGCGTACGTCAGCCACACCTCGCTCTTCTTACCGTTGGTCTCCTTGGCCACTACCAGCAGCATGACCAAGGCCGGCAAGCTCAGACGAGCGAACCACTCCTCCTCCCAGAACACATCAGGCAGGACAAAGTAGGCGTTCCATCGGTCTTCCCGACCAGCCGGGGCCTCATACGCGGCACTGCCGTCCTCTCGGCGCGGACTCACCCGCACGAGCCGGTCCTCACGCGTCCGCTCGATCAGACCGAGTTCTTCCAGGTCCTTCCACGCCCGAGACAACGTGGAGGGCGACCACGTCAGCCCTCCACGTGCAGTCAGAGCCCGCACCCACACCACGGCGGACAACGGCTCCCGGCTCTTCTCAAGCCAGGGCCAACACGTGAGCACCAGCAGGTAGAGCACCAGAGCCCGGTGCTTACGAGCACGCACCACCCGTGCCAACGTCGACTCCCTCGACTCGTCCGCACCTTCGGCACCGGGCAGCTGCACCAGCACATGACGCAGCTGCGCATAACCACGCGCCGAGAAGCGGAGCATCTCAGCACGCGTCTCCGCCGGAGACACCTCAGTCGGGGTCAGTTCCTCATTCATGGCTCGATCATCCCACATAAGACACAGGCCACTGGGGAGAGAACGATCAATCCGATTGACGTCCCACACTAGATAATGCGATGATCCCTTCGATACGCCGATGCGACACACGATGCGACACCGGATGCGATACGGGATACGTAGGGCCGCTTGCACCGCAGAGAGTGCCGTCAGGCTCACGGGCCAGAGGAAGATCACGATCTCACTTCGATGGACCTACCATGTCCGAGCACATCGATCACGGAGCGGCTAAGGCGCTCGGCAGCTCCATGCCTGGTCAGCTCAAGGCGTCCGCCCTGCCCCCTATGCTCGCGCGTATGACGGATGCCACTAGCCAGCACGTATTCATCTCCTACGTCCGCGAAGACGCCGAGGCCGTCGATGAGTTGTGCCGAATGCTCAGCGCGGCCGGCATTCCCTACTGGCGCGACCTGACCCGCTTGGCGCCCGGAGACGAATGGAAGGCCAAGATCCGTGAGGCGATCCGCAGCGATGACGCCGTAGCTTTTCTTGCCTGCTTCTCCGCCCAGTACGCAGCCCGGCCGAAGAACACGATGAACGAGGAACTGACCTTGGCCGTCGAGGAGTTCCGCAAGCACACCCCGGGACATGCCTGGCTCTTCCCCCTCCGCCTGGACAGCACTCCCGTCCCCGAATGGGAGATCGGAGCCAATCACACGATCCGCGACCTGCACTGGACCGACCTGTTCGGGACAGACAAGAACCAGCACTACGTAGGATTGACCTCCAGGCTTCATCAGCTGATGGGCTCCAGTTCTCCCACGTCGGCCAACCTCCAGGCCGCTCTGGAGAACCTCTCTGAGGCGGAGCGGACCACCCGGCTCAGTGAAGAGACCAAAGCCATGCTGCTGGACCCGCAGCGCAAGATCGCCTTGAGTGACCTGATCCATGCCGAGACCAGTCGGATCTTCGAGGAGCTCAACGACCCAGAGCGCTACCACTCTGTTCCTGAGGAAGTAGACCCATTGGTGCGGGCTACGGAACAGGCCCGCCACTTGAGCGAATTGGTGCAGCCGTTCTGTTCTTCCTTGATCGTGGCCACCCGGTTCGGAGACTCCACGCAGCTCGAGCCTTGGATCTCCGGGATGCGGACTCTCACTCAGGCTGCAGTCAGCCGCGTGGATGGGCTCACGACACTGACCGCCCTACGTCATATCCCCGCAGTGCTCTCGATCATGACGGCTGCGATCACCGCGGTGGCCCATGAGAAGTACGCCAACCTTCAGGCATTGGTGATCAGCCCAAAGATCCAGGACCCCAGGGCGGGAGAGCGCGTGGCACTGCTAACCGCCACAGATCCGTGGTGGCCGTTCTCCGCTGCCTGCTCCGAACAGATCAGCCAGATGGTTGCCCGTCAGGCTCGCGGAGACGCTGAGCCAACGCAGACCCTCACTGACATCGAGACCCGCCGGTACAGCAGGCTCAAGAACGCAGCTGCCGAATGGCTCTACGCGACCTTGCGACCCCTCTTCACGGACACCCTCCCGGACGAGGATGCATTCAGCAACCACTTCGAGCACGCAGAAGTGCTGCTACAAGCCCTGAGCCTGGACGCCGACCCTGCTTTTCGTGACGGCCACCAGCGTTATGGTCGCCCGAACTGGACGGGCCGGGCGGCCGTTTACGCCGAATACCGCGTCCGCGGCACCAACGCGGCACAGCAACTAGCCCAAGAAGCTACTCTCGAAGGCTCTGGGTGGAATCTCGTCCGGCAAGGCCTCTTCGCTGGCGACCTCGCGCGAGCACGCCAGGCGGTCCAAGCCGGCGTGGAACACTTCACCCAGGTCGCAGAGGCCCATTCAAGGCGCTGACCTTTCAGAGAAACTGAGTAGGGGTCGGCATCAGAATTTAGCCGCGCCTCCATCGCCACGCCGTCTCCACGTCTCCGCAGCCGCCTCCGGCGGGCGCTGAGGCGCCGCCGGGCCGGGTGGGGCGGGGCGGCCAGGGGGCAGAGGGAACCGGACTGCGGGGCAGGCCAAGAGGCGGATCATTTGCGCATACGCACATACCCCCATCTAGACATATGGGGCTATGAATACAGGTGAGACCCCCGGGAACAGCTGAAGGGCGTCACCAAACGCACGCACCACAGGACACGCCCACAACCGGGAGCTGAGCGCCCACCGGGGCACTCAACCGGCCCAATCCGACCGCGCGGCCTGCACGCTGCGCAGCGCCCCCGGCCGAGGGGACGTCTCGTGCTTGAAAGCCAGGTAGTCGACGACGTCCGTCTCGCACCAGAGCCGCCCGCGCGTCACCGGGGCCGGGAACGCCGCATCCCGGCCCCGCAGAGACCGGCCCGAAGACTCCCCCACCCCCAACAGCTCGTCTACCCGTGGCTCAGCGACCAGGCCCAACACCCGCGGGTCAAGGCCCGCGCCGTGCAGCTCGTCCGCGGCCGCGGCCAGCCGGGCGCGCGTGACCGCGTCGGCGGCCGCGTGGGACTGCACCCCGGCGGCCCGGGCCAGGATGTCCAGCAGCGCCTTTTGGGGGCCAGTACGGGCCGGTATGGGCGTGCGGGTCCAGCGGGTGATCCCACCGCCGCGGCGGCGGGGCCGGCTGACCCTGCCCGCCCGCGCGGCTGTGCTCGTGCTCGTGCTCGTGCATGCTCATCCCCACCTCGTGCGTCCCCCTCGTCGGTTCCAGCGGCGCACCCCGGCCTCGTCCAGGGCCTTGCGCTCTTCCTTCGAGCGGACCGCGTTGAACGTGGTCAACGACAGCCCGACCAGCTGGCCCTGCTTCACCGCGTCCTGGGCGTACCGGTCCCCCATCTGAGAGGCGATCCACGCCCCCATGTCCCCGCCGTTACGGTCGCGGACGTCGGCCACCACGTCAGCGGCCAGGTAACCGCCCTTGGAGCCGACATCGAACGTGCGCGTGTGTCCTCCGCCCACATCGACCGTGGCGCGCAGATGCACGCGCTTGTCCTGGTGACGCGACCCCCGGGCCACGTTGACGACCGCCATCCGGGCCGCATGCAGTCCTTCCCCGCGCGCGGACGATCCCACGGTCTTGGGCAGCCCGATGCGCACGATCCGGTTCCCGTCGGGCAGGTGCGTCACCGTGCGCGTGTGCTTAGACAGTGACGGGCCGCGCCGGGCGTCCCTCGGGGTCACCGTCGCCGTCTTGGCCCCGGCCTTGGCCCGCACCTTCACGAGCTTGCCCGCCGCGTTGCGGCGGCGCTTGGGCGCATGCGCGACCGCCCCGGTCTCGTGCAGCTCCGTCAACGCCTCCCGGTAGGCCTCCCCCGAGGTCTCCCCGCGGGCAATCTTGCGCATCATGCGCGGAGAGCGGTTCATCGCCGCCCCCAGCTCAGCCCACGTCAGCGAGTACGACTCGCGCACCCGGGCCACCAGCTCAGCCGGAGACAGCTGGGAGGGATCACTCAACGTCGGCCCCCTGATCGTCCTCACCGGGCAGATAGTCGGTCCCGTCGGCGGGGGCCGCCTGCATCTCGAACTCCGAGAACGCCGCATCCACGCCCAGACGGGCGGCCTTGGCGCGCAGCCGGTTGCGCTCGGTCTCATCCGTGGGGATCTTTAACGGCCCGGGGATGTACCCCTGCAAGCGCATCCGGCCCACCCGTCCGTCATCGCCGCCGCCACGCGCCACCGGCAACGCCCACGACGGGACTTCGGTGGTGTAGATCGCATCCCCGCGCACCCCCAACAGCGTGGAGGCCGGGACGTGCAGCGCCCCGCCTTCCATGCCGTTCGCCATGGGCCCGGAGAGCATCCGCGCCCGCGCCCGACCCCAAACCTGCACCGCGAGCTCCGGGTGGTAGTAGCGGGCCGCCTGCGCGTCGAAGCGGGCCTTGGTCGTCCAGAGGAACGCCTTCCCCTGCTGGCGCACATCCTGAGCGGTGGGGGGCACCTCCTTCGGGTCGAAGGCGATATGCGTCTGATCCCGCCCCTTGGACTCGCGCACGCGGCAGGCGTTGCGCTTCGGGTCGCAGGTGCCCTTGCAGCTGCAGACCTCGGGCCAGACCTCCCTCACGGAGGCCACGGCTTGCCGGAATGCTCGCTTGAAGTTGCGCAGGTCGGACCGACTGCCGAACTGGGCGTGTAGCTGCTCCCAGGTGATCCGCGTCGTGCAGGGCACCTTGTACAGGCGGGCGCAGAGCCACACGTACACGTCCAGGGCCAGCGGTGAACGGGTGGTGCGCATCAGGTGGCCCCAGGCCTCCCAGGGAACGGGCACGGAGTGACGCCGGGCCATCTCGATCAGCTGACGCGAGAGCGTGATGGTGGCCGGGGTCATCTCGGCCTCGGGGTCTGCCCGGACGGCAGGCTCCCACAGGTGCACGCGCTCACTCAGGCGCGCTCCGGTGATCTCCCGAGATCGGCCGGGGCCGCGCTCGTCGTCCTCGGTGGTCTCGGCGTCCACCTGGATCGTGAACTGCGCGGCCGCCACAAGGTCCAGCTGACGCACGGCCTCCCGGTACGTCACACCCCCCTTGGACACCCCGAGGGCGGCGAGGTACTGGTGCGTGCACATGCCCAGATCGACGGTGGCCCGCTCGGTGACCCAGGACTCGGAGAACAGGTAGAGCAGCGCCGCACGGGCGCAGCGGCCCGAGGGCAGTTCCGCGTAGAGCACGCCGTCAGCGTCGGGGACGGCTCCGGCGGTCACGGTGTAGGTGACCCGGCCATTGCGGCGGGTCCACACATGTTCACCCGGCTTCGGTCGGTCCATGGGGAGAGCGAACTCCATCAGCTCGCGCGGCATCATCCCGAACGCGACTCGGCGCGCTGGCAGACGGCAGGGCCCGGGACGGTGGGGGCGGGGCTGGCGCTAACACTCCCCCGGGGCGGTTCAGGCCGAACAAGGGCACCCCCGCCAGGACGGCCCACACGCCCCCTCAGGCGCGGGCACCCCCGATCCGGCACTCCCGCCCACCGGCCCCACGAACGGCCCGCACACGCCCACACGACCGCCCCGCCCTCCCCCAACCCACGCCGGCCCCAGCCGAGGGGCGGCGCACTCCGAGCACCCCCCCGGGAGGCCGAGCACACGCGCGCCCGGACCCGGCGGCGCGACCGGACGGCGCGACCGGGCCGAGGGCGGCCCGGGCCGGGCGGCGCAACCGGGCTCTACAGCCGCCGGAGAGTCACCTGCAGTGGTTGATCAGCGCGCGATTTCGAGACCAATCCTTTACCTGGCCCGTTTATTTAGGCGGATATGCAACCTGAATGGACTTGATCTGCCCTTCAGGAAGCACTAGTACACTCCACCGCTTTGATCTATAGCTAAACTCCTCTTCACCCACCCGTTTTCGTTGCAATGGGTGTCCCAGAGCGATACTTCTCTGACTATCTTCCGGGTCGGAGTCAAACGCCATAAGAGCACCGCGCCATATGGTTCCGTCATCCATTTCAACAATCAGATAAGGCATCGCTGACCGCTCATCACGCCAGCCAACAAAGGCTCGATGCCAAACTCGCACCCGATCTATGGGAGCTTTACCCGGCCACACGAACACGGACACTATTAGTACAAGACCGCACGCCATTGCTGAAGTCAGCAAGGTAGCGCCGACATATGGAACCGAAGCGGCTGGAGACGAGAAGGCTTCCTGGCCCCCCCGCTGCGCAGCGGAGTAAAGCGGAATCCAGACCCACCACAATAAGAGCGCGGCTGAGATGACTGTTGCCACTAAAGAAACTATTACTACGCGAGACACCTCAGTTAGGGATGAATCTTTAGTGCCTGGAATGTAGCGAGCCCGTTGCCATTCCCAGACAAAGCCGGGAGCGATCAGCAGAAGAAACGATACAACAGCAGCGATGCTATTCGGGATCAATCGTCTTCCGTCTCGGCAAGCTGTTCAGACGTCATCACGCCGATCTCGATTTTCTCAACCTGATATGAATATGAAGATCCTAAAAGAGCACTTTCTTTTACTTGACGATCATCCTGCTGGGGCGTTTTGTCCCGGGGATCAGCATTCATGTCTAGCCTCTGCCTTCTCTCTACTATCGCTCACTTAGAGCTATATAAGTCTAGGGCGTGTTGCTAAAGGGTTCCAAGGGGTCGATGCCTCAGTCTTGAGGGATGTCGCGTGACGTGATCTCAGACGAGGTCTGGGCCGTGATCGGCCCACTGCTCCCGGAAGCGAAGACCACCGGGCACCCGCCCGTGGATCGGCGCACGGTCGTGGAGGCCACCGCTTGGCGGTTCCGCACCGGGGCGCCGTGGCGGGATCTGCCCGAGAGGTTCGGGAACTGGAACACGATCTACAAGAACTTCAACCGGTGGGCTGCCCAGGGCGTGTGGGAGCAGGTGCTGGAGAAGACCCAGTCCATGACGCAGGCGGCCGGGGAACTGGACTGGGTCGCCTCCATCGATTCCACGATCGTGCGCGTCCATCAGCACGGTGCGACCCTGCCCCGCACCACAGGGGGCCTGGATGAACTACAAGAAAACAGGGGACGAGCCGGCTGACCACGCGATCGGACGCTCCCGTGGTGGCCTGACGACGAAGAATCATCTGGTCTGTGACGGCAAGAGACGGGCTCTGGCGTTCGTAGTGACCGGCGGCCAGGTCGCGGACACCTCGATGCTGACCACCACGCTGGAGCAGATCAGCGTTGCCGGGGCCCGTGGCCGGCCCAGGACACGCCCGCAGAGGCTGATCGCGGACAAGGGCTACCCCTCGAAGGCGAACCGGGCTTGGCTGCGCCGGCATGGCATCGCGGCCACGATCCCCGAGCGGGCCGACCAGATCGCGCACCGGCGCAGACGCCCGGGCCGGCCGATCGACTTCACCGAAGACCAGCGCCAGCGCTACCGGGGACGCAATGTCGTGGAGCGGTGCTTCAACCGGCTCAAGCAGTGGCGAGGGATCGCGATGCGCTCGGACAAGTACGCCCGGAACTATCACGCCGGGCTCAGTCTCGCCGCGACGCTCCACTGGCTAGCGACCATCCTTTAGCAACACGCCCTAGGAGGGCGCAGCGGGTGCAACCGTGGCGCCCTCCGCGCGCATCCGGCCCCCGACGGCGCGAGGCCCAGCGCCAGACACCCGCTGCCCCCGGCCAAGACCCGCCGCGGTGATCACCTCCCCACCCCGCGCACCCACCGCGGCACCCAGCAGCTGGAGCCGGAGCAGCCGGCCGCCCATCTCCGCGACACGTCCCCCGCAGCACGCGCTAGCTGACCCGCCGGCTCGAGCAAGCCGGGCCGGGCCGGGCCGCCGATCACACCCGCGAGCGCCCGCACCTCGTCAGCCCCATCCCCAGCCCCATCCCCAGCCCCGTCCTCGCCACACCGGCCTACTGACCCCGCCGCCGAGCCCCCGGCGCTCACGAGGGACAGAGACCTACCCCCGCTCGCCCCGGGGCCCGCCGCAAGGCGGGGACATGACGCCGAGCTCGGGCCCATCCAGCACGCGGCGCCGGCCGCCGCTGCACCACCGCCGGCAGCCGGCCGCCCTCCACAACACGTCCCCGGCCGACCCGCGCCCGCGGACCGCCCCGGCCCCCGAGGCCGAGCAGGCCCCGCGCGGCTCCGCGCCCGCCCTGCAGCCGTGCCGGGGACATGCCCCGGACCTCCAGCTCCCGCAGCCGCGGCAGCCCGGCCGGCCGAGCTGAAGCAGCCGGCCGCCCATCTCCACGACACGTCCCCGCCCGGCCCGCGCTCGCGGACCCCTGGGCGTAACACGCAGGCCGGCGCCGTGCCGCCTACCCTCGGCCGCAGCTCTGCCGGCGGACATCCACGGCACGCCGGTCTCCCCCATGCGTGGATGACACGGCAGTCATCGCCGCCAGAAGCACCACATGCCGCGGCGCTCCGCCTCCCTGCTCGTGAGCTCCTCGAGCTTGCCCTCCATGCGGCTCAACTCCTGCTCGTACCAACGCAGGTCCGCCTCGCGCTGACTCCTCTTCCGCTCGGCTTCCTCCGCAACTTGATCCTCCAGGCGCTCAGCACGGAGCGTCAGCTCGTCCTGCCAGAAGAGGCCAGCGAAGATGAACCCAGAGGACACGAGCAACCCCCACGCCTCCATCGAGTCGACCACCGGACTGTGCCAGAGAAACCCGGCCGCCAGCGGCAAGCAGGCCACGCCGAACGCCGCAAGCGCACAGGTGGACCGCGCCCTGCCAGCCTGCCGCGTCGACACCAGGGCACGGAGCACGGCCACGAAGAACACCCACGCCAGGACGATCATCGCGCGCAGCTCAGGCGACATCGCAGGCTCCTCTCCAGGGGGCGGCGGAGCTGAGAATCCCAGGCTGTCGTCCCCCGGGGCCAGCACGGCCATCGTCGTCACAGCGGAAAAGATCGCCCCCACGATGGCCCCCCACGCGGCCAGCCACCTCCCGCGAGCTTTGAGCCGGGAGGCCCGCTCCGCCCGTTCCGCCGACGCCTGCTCATCGCCTGCCATCTACCCTCCTACCGGGAACCCCCGGGACTCGGCCTGTCGCCGATCCACGCCGCCGGCACCCTCCGCCCATCCTGCCCGGCATCAGCCGCCAGAGAGCCCACCTCCCGCGGAAATCGCTGTCGACCCAACGACCACGCCGGGGACATGCCCCGGACCCGCGGCCGCCGGCGCCCCGAGCTGAAGCAGCCGCGGCCGCCGGCAGCACATCTCCACGACACGTCCCCGGCCGACCCGCGCTCGCGGACGCGTTCGCTCCGGGCTGGCCGGGCCGGGACGTCCGCGCGTCGGCGTCGCCGTCGAGTGGACGGGTCCGCCGACGCTGCGACCATGGGTGGCCCTGGCGGTGCTGCCCCCGTGTGCGCGTCCCCCCGGCTCCGGGGATGTCTTGCTGGCCCGGGGCTGGAGCGTTGGCGCATGAGACGACGGCGGCCCCCCTCCAGTGAGGGGGGCCGCCGTGGCGGGGAGGTCAGCAGAGGTTTGCCTGGCAGTCGGGGCAGATCTGGGAGATGATCCGCTCCCGCTCCACCTTGGTGCGGTGGGGCAGGACCTCGTGGACGGGCTGGCCGGCGTCCAGGGCGTCCGCCTCGTCCTGGGTGATGGAGACGTAGTCGGCCTTGCCGCAGAGGGGGCAGAGGCAGTCGATGTCGGCGCTGTCCGGGCCGTAGACGTTGTAGATGCGGTGGGCGATGCGTCCCATGGGGCGCTCCTTCGGTGAGGGGTGCAGGCCCCCTCATGGGGCCCGCTACGTGTCTAACCATACACGTCCCTCGCCTACCGCACAAGCGTCTTTCGCGGTCGGTTCAGCCGTAGCTCATGCTGCATCTCCGCGACACGTCCCCGTCCGGTCCGCGGGCCCAAGCTGCGGCCGCGAGCTCATCCGCACGCGATCGCCGAGGCCGGTCATGCCGGCTCGGCCGCGGCCTCCTTGGCTGCGGAGCTGCCCGCGATGAGCTGCGCGATGAGCTCGGCGCTACCAGGGGAGCCGGCGGCCGGCGCCTGCGGCTGCTCCAGCAGCTGCTCAACCCAGTCCGGCGTCTGGTCATGACGCTGGGCGAGCACGTAGGGCCCGCGGAGCAGGGCAGGCAGGTTGTAGGCCCACACGACCGGGTCCTGGGCATAGGTGGCGCGCCGGCGCTCGCCGCGGCCGAGGTCGTCGACGGTGGGGGTGGGCAGCTCGAGGTCGAGGTGCCCCTCGGGGTCATGGATCTGGACGTCCTCCCCGTCAACGTGCACGTATCCGACGTGCCGCTGGAGGCCGGAGAGGCCGTCCAGGTGGTGGATGGTGATGGTGAACATCAGATCTCCTTATGTTGATCTTGTATCAGTTTATCAGCGCTCGTAGAGATTCGACAGGCTCAGGATCCGGCCCTTGCTCTGCATCAGACGAGCCCTCCGGCGCACCTCGTGGAAGCGGCCGTCCTCGATCGTGCCGCGCAGGCCCAAGCCGTCTTCAGAGTCCAGGAAGCGGGCCAGGATGGCCTTCTCCTCCCGAGTGGTCGCGCGGGCCTGCGGGTGCTGGGAGCGCGCGTCGACGAACAACGAAGCGTTCACGCCGCCGACGCCGTCGGTGAAGGCGAATCCGTTGTCGATCGCCGAGAGGCCACGGCGATCCATCAGGACGTTGCTGCCGTGGCGGTCGACCTGCCCGATCAGGCAGTCGAAGAAGGCCAGATCACTGGCCTGATCGGAGTGGTGCGCCGCCATGTGCATCACGTCCGCCCCTGCCCGCATCGGCCCCCCGGGGACTCCATAGGAGATGGACCCCCACTGGCCCTCGTACTTGACCAGGGCCACCGGAGGCACCAAAGCCGCGTACTTCGGGCCCAGCGCCTGGGCGAACTGCGAGGCCGCGGCCTCATGGGTGGGCTGGAGCCGGCCGTCGTGGCCATAGGCCTCGGCGATGTCCATGTCCAGCTCGTCGTAGGGCTTGAAGTAGCCGCACGCGCCGTCGTCCCACACCAGACGCTTGATGTCGTTGACGCCCTTGCCCGCGACCGGCGCACCCTCACGCGCCGAGTCCATCCGCATCAGCTGCCGCTCTTCGGCGGTGCGCCCCTGCCGCTCCACCAGCAACGCCACACGGGCGGCTTCTTCCTCGCCGCACTGGTCCTCCCACTCCGACCACTCCGACCCGCGAGCGCCCGTCGAAGCCGAGCCGGGAGCCGGGGTCGGGGTGCGGTGGTCGCGGCCAGCGCCTGCGCCTGCGCCGCCGCCCGCACCGGCGACCGCGACGCCGCCGACGGCTCCGCCGCCACCGGCCACTCCGGCGCCGCCGGCGCCCCCACCGCCACCGGCTCCGCCTGCTCCGCCGGCGGCTGCGGCGGCCGACGCTCCCCCGCGGGCCGGTCCTCGGCGGGCTGGGGCCTTGGGGTCGTTGCGCAGCTCGGTCTTGGCGGCCTCCCATCCCTTCTTGGCCGGACCCGCGGCGCGGGCGAAGACGCTTTCCGGGGCACCGGCCTGGCCGGCCCAGTCCTTGATCTCGTTGATGGGCTTGCGCTGCTTCTTCAGCTCGGCCAGCTCGTCAGCCTTGCCCTCGGCCTTGGCCCATCGGGCGATCTGCTGTCCGATCGCCCGGTTCTCCCGTCGACGCTTCAGCGCGGCATCCCGTGCCGTTGCGTTCGGGGGGCATCGACGTCCGTGGGGACACCCCGCCTCGCCCTGAGCCCTGCACATGCCAACCTCCTGGTCCGATCCATCCGCCCTGCACGGGCGCCTTCACTGACCACAAGGCCGGGCTCTCCGCGACATGTCCCTAGCTGCTGACGAGTCCGTCAGGTCAGTCGTCCAGGCCGCGGGCCCGGCGTCTGGCGGACCGATAGGCGGCGATCATGACGATGGCCACGAGCACGGCGCCGGCCCCCAGGACCAGGGGGAGGCTGACGCCGACGCCGGTGTCTGCGAGCTCGAAGGCGGCCTGGTCTGCGGGGACGAGCAGGCCGATCTCCAGCAGGCTCTGGCGCACGGAGTTCAGGGCGCTGGCGGCCCAGGCGGTGAAGGCGCCGGTGCCCAGGAAGAACATGCCGGCCAGGGTGATCCAGATGATGTCGGTGCCGTCGCTGGTGCCGTTGGTGTTCGCGCTCATCTCAGTTCTCCTCGTGTTCGATGTGGCGGGTGGGCAGCATCTCGGTGGCGGCCACGGAGATGCCGCCGGCCTCCCCGGTGTCGCGCTCGATGTACTCCAGGTAGATCCCGGCCTCGTCCTCCTGGGGGTCCTCGGTGAGCACCGCCCAGGTCTCGGAGTCGGGGTCGATCTGGATCAGGTCGCCGGCCTGCAACTCCTCGGCCGGGGACTCGACGGGCTCGCCGTAGCCCTCGAAGAGGTCCTGCTCGTCGTCGGGGACGTAGGGCACGTGCTTGCGCTCGGCGATCACGGGGCGGCTGGGGTCGGCCAGCACAGCCGGAGAGGGGCGCCCGGTCGGGCGTTCCTCGACCGCGGCAGTGGCGGGAGCAGTGTTCAGGGACTGCAAGGCCGCGAGCGCGCCGGCCGGGACGGCCGCGCTGGCGGCGGGCGCGGTGGCCGGCTGCACCTGGGGCTGGTCGGGGGCCTCGTAGACGCGGGCGTTCATGTAGTCGGCGTAGCTGGTGGGGTTCTCGTTGCCGTCCAGGTCCACCGTGACCGGATCGAGGATCTCCACCAGCATCTTCTTGTGCACGACTTCGCGGGGGCGCACCGCGGCGACGCGCTGGGGGTCGTAGTCGTCGGATCCCGGGTCGGGGTTGGGGGCGTAGATGGTCTGGATCATGACGGGCACGCCGGCGGAGTTCAGGGCCATGCCGCGGCCCTTGATGTGCCGGGGGATGGTGGTGCCGACCACGTAGGAGTCCCACATCATCTTGGCGCCGTCGGGGCTGAGGCGGGACATGGCCACGCGCATGCCGAGGTTGTCGCGGAACTCACCGGAGATGAAGCGGGTGTCCGCGCGCTGGAGGCCGATGAGCATGTGGATCTTCGCCGAGCGGCCCAGGCGTCCGATGTTGCCCAGGCGCTTGAGCACCGCGGACTTGGAGGATCCGCCCTTGGGCTTGACCTCGGCCCACCAGTCGTCGGCGGCCTCGAGCAGCGTGGTGGCCTCGTCGACGATCAGGGCCACGGGCTCGAAGTCGGCGGAGGTCGCCTTGCCGGCCTCGATCAGCGCATAGCGCTCGTTCATCAGGTCGTGGGCGTCCTCGATCAGCTTCACCTGGTGCTCGATGCGCGAGGCCAGCCGCTCCACGTTCGGCCAGTCCCGCAGGCCGATGAACTCGATCCGCTTGCCGTCGATCACCCAGACCTTCCAGCCGGCCTGGGTCAGGCGCTGGACGACGTTCTGCTCCACGACGGTCTTGCCCGAGCCGGTGGTGCCGACCACCACCATGTGGGGTTGCTTGCGGGGGTGCCAGGAGAGCTGCTCGCCGTCCTCGTCCACGCCCAGGGGGATCTGGAAATCTCGGTAGTCGGCGTGGGTGCGCACCAGCGGGGAGTGCTCCGGCGGGGGCAGGACCAGGGAGGGCATCGGCTCGCGGGCGGAGAACACGACGGTGTCCTCGACCAGGTTCCACTCCGGGACCCAGTCTCCGGGCACGCGGGTGGCCAGGACCCGCTCCACGCGCAGCCGCTTGGAGGCCATGGCCATGTTGCTGCCCTGCTCGTGGGCGACCTCGATGCGGGTCGCGTCGCCGTCGTCGTTGAGCTCGACCTTCACGCGGGCGGACTCGCCCAGCAGGTCCCGCACCACCCGGGATGCGCGGTCCACGGTCGGGTCGGTCTTCTCCACCTGCTCGGCCCCCACGGCACCGAGCACCACGCGTCGCTTGCGCGGCAGGTGGGCCTCCACCTTGTACTTGGCCCCGAGGCTGACCGAGGCGACCTCGGCCAGGGACTTCAGCCACTCCGGGTCCGGCACCACCCTCGCGTGGTAGGTCAGCTGCACCTGCTGGGGCAGGCCGATGAACCCCCCACGCCAGCGGGAGAGCTTCACCGCGGCCCGGGACGGCCGCGGGCGGATCATCATCACCGGGCAGATCTGCTCGGTGAAGTGGTCGGCGATCTCCGCCCGCTGCCGCGCCCGCTCGGCCACCACCAGGGATGCCGTCGAGACGCCGGCACCACCGCCGGCGACCGTGTAGGCCAGGGCCGGGTCCGTGGCGGCGAACATGCCGGCGGCCAGCGCGCCGGCGGCGACCAGTCCCGATCCGATCCCGAAGAACTTCGCCGGCTGCGGCTGAGGGGCCAGCACCCTGAGTCCCTCGTCGACCTCCTGATGCGCGCCGGCCTGCGCCGTGCCCACACCCATCTGCGGCTCCATGTCCACGCTCATCTGCGGCCTCACCCTCTGGCCCCGAGGACGGGGCCGACGACTCTCGTTCACTGCCCATAAGGCCCGCCCGCGCCGCCGATGTCCCTCCCCCCGCCTCGCCGACGCACCCCACCCTCTGATCGCCTCCCGGTACCCCCTGCCGTAAAAACGCAATCATGTGGAAGGCAGATCACCCCGGTACCCCCTTCCATGGACTTGACTCGTCGGGTAGCCTCCTTAGCGAGACGGAGTCGAGAGGAGGAGGCTAACCCGAGCGAATCAGCCCATTCCAGAGGGCAATATCTCGCTTTTCTTTCTTCCCCGTCCTTCAGGTGTCGAGATGCAACGAAGATTGCACAAACGCGCGAATGTGCTGCATACCCGCCTCGGCGTCTGAAGGCTTGACACCTGTCACGCTGTGGCGCGCGCACGGAGCCATCTTCGGCCAGCTCTCGCATCTACCCTGGCACCATGCTCATCGTGCTTCGTGGCAACGCAGCCTCCGGGAAATCCACGGTCGCGCGTCTCCTCCAGGAACGCCTGGACGGTCCCGCTGCCATCCTGAGCCAGGACCTCTTCCGACGGGGCATCTACGCCGAACGTGAGCAGGACAGCCTTGAGCACGCCGACCTGCTCGAAGCAGCGGCGCGGCACTGCCTCGGGCGCGGACATCACGTGATCCTCGACGGGATCTTCCACGCAGGGCGGTACGGGCCGATGTTGGAACGAGTTGCGCCGGCCAGTGACGATGCTCGGTTCTACGCCTTCGACCTGACCTTCGAGGAGACTGCCCGCCGGCACGCGATGCGTCCCAAGGCCGCAGAGTTCTCCGCTGACGAGATGGCGGCGTGGTACCACGGCTGGCAGCCACTGCCCTTTGTCGATGAACATCGCATCACCGCGACTGAGCCACCGGACCAGATCGCCACTCGCATCCTGCACGGCGCTTAGTCTCGTCTGCCGGGGTAGCAGCCGCCTCCGTGACTCGACCCTTCCCGACGACGCGGAACGTGCCGATCCGTAAGGACTTCGACGCGCACGGTGCGCAGTCTTCGCTGCATCTCGACATCAGGATTTCCCGATGGGTGGAGGCGCTCGACTCCCGCTCTTCCTGCGGGCTTCTCGCTCGCGTTATGGCACCTGAACGGCACTCCTGCGGTGCCGTCTCCGGCGCACTTCCCGCCCCCGTGTGGCCCATGCACATCGCCTCGCCACTGAGTAGTGCCCCATAGAGTGGTGTAGCGCACGGTGACTGGGCACGTCGTTCCGGATGTGGACGCGGCCACCGTGTGATCCTTCGAGTCAACCTTCCACAGAATCCTCGAACGGAGTCATCACGATGACCGCTCCTCATATTGTCGACCCTGCCGGCCTGCTCGGCGAAGCCCTGTCCGAAGCATCCCCGGATTTGATGCGTTCGTTGCTGCAGACCGTGATCAACTCCCTGCTCTCCGCTGACGCCGACGCGGTGGTCGGCGCCGAATGGGGTAAACCCACCCCGGGCCGAGCTACCCAGCGCAACGGGTACCGGCACCGGGACCTGGACACCCGGGTCGGGACCCTGGACGTGGCGATCCCCAAACTCAGGTCGGGCACGTACTTCCCGGAGTGGCTGCTCGAGCGCCGCAAAAGGGCCGAATCCGCGCTGATCACGGTGGTCGCCGACTGCTACCTGGCCGGGGTCTCGACCCGGCGGATGGACAAACTGGTCAAGACCCTCGGGATCAACGCGCTGTCGAAGTCCCAGGTCTCGCGGATGGCCACCGAGCTGGACGAGCAGGTCGAGTCCTTCCGTCATCGCCCGCTCGGGGAGGCTGGGCCGTTCACGTTCGTGGCCGCCGACGCGCTGAGCATGAAGGTCCGCGAGGGCGGCCGGGTGGTCAACGCCGTGGTGCTGCTGGCCACCGGGGTCAATGGTGACGGCCACCGCGAGGTCCTCGGCCTGCGGGTGGCCACCTCGGAGACGGGGTCGGCGTGGAACGAGTTCTTCGCCGACCTGGTGGCCCGGGGCCTGACCGGAGTCCGCCTGGTCACTTCCGACGCCCACACCGGGCTCAAGGACGCCATCGCCGCGAACCTGCCCGGAGCGACCTGGCAGCGGTGCCGGACCCACTACGCGGCGAACCTGATGGGCATCACCCCCAAGTCCATGTGGCCGGCCGTGAAGGCCATGCTGCACTCGGTGTATGACCAGCCCGACGCCGCCAGCGTGGACGCCCAGTTCGACCGGCTGCTGGACTACGTCAGCGAAAAGCTGCCCGCGGTGGCCGAACACCTCGATGGTGCCCGGGCGGACATCCTGGCGTTCACCACGTTCCCCAAGGACGTGTGGACCCAGATCTGGTCGAACAACCCGGCCGAACGGCTCAACCGCGAGATCCGGCGTCGCACCGACGCCGTGGGCATCTTCCCGAACCGGGCAGCGATCGTGCGCCTGGTCGGGGCGGTGCTGGCTGAGCAGACCGATGAGTGGGCCGAGGGCCGCCGCTACCTCGGCCTCGAGGTGTTGGCCCGCTGCCGCCTCACCACCGTGGACGACACCGGGAACGAGGTGAACGCCGAACCGGAAACCACCCTCGAACTCAGCGCCTAGCAGCACCAATGGAGGATCAGAGCGTTACACAGAGATGATGGATTCGGCTCCGGCGCCGGCGTGACCCGAAATTACACGGACGCCGTTCGCGGCTGTCTTTTTGTGGATCTGTCCGTCGACGCCGGGGTCGCTGCGGGCCGGGCGGGCACATGACTTGATAGGAGCCTGACCGGAAAGTCGTCTCACCTTTGTGCTGTCTGCACTCACCCGACCCGCGGTGACGTTCATCACCATTGGAAGGGAATCCCGTCAATGACGAGCATGACACTCGACCCGCCGCTGACCAACCCGTTGCCACCAGGCTCCGAGTTGGTCGCCGGGGTCGACACGCACAAGAAAACGCATCACGTCGCGATCCTCGATCTCGTGGGCCGACCTGTCGCGGACCGAGAGTTCCGTGCCGACGGTCGCGGTTACGCGCAGATCGTCGCGTTCCTCCACGCGCACGGTGATGTCGTCCGTATCGGGGTGGAGGGAACGGGGTCGTACGGGGCTGGCCTCGCACGCGCGCTGACCACGGCGGGGCTGACCGTCATCGAAGTCGCGCGACAGGACCGGCAAGCCCGCCGTCGTCGCGGCAAGTCCGACCCCCTCGACGCCCACCAGGCAGCGGTCGCTGTCCTCGCAGGAACGGACACCGCGATCCCAAAGTCTGGTGATGGCGCGGTCGAGTCGATGCGGATCCTCCTCGCAGAGCGGCGCTCGGCGGCCAAGGCCAGAGCGCAAGTGATGAACCAGATCCACGCGCTGCTGATCACCGCACCCGAGCTCGTGCGACAGGCGTTCCGCGCTCTCAGCGGGCAGCGTCTGGTGAACACGCTCGCCAAGACTCGGCCCGGAACAATCACGTCCCCCGATCCCGCGGTCGTCGCCCGGCAGACACTGCGACGGTTCGCGGTCCGACACCTCACGATGCAAGCCGAGATCGACCTGATAGAACAACAGTTGGAGATGCTCGTCCGGCAGGTCAACCCCACGCTGCTGTCCCTGAGCGGAGTCGGTCCTGTCACTGCAGCGACGCTCCTGGTCGCCGCCGGCGACAACCCCGAGCGGCTCGGAACCCGCGCCAGCTTCGCCGCTCTCGCCGGTGTCGCCCCGATCCCCGCCTCCTCCGGACAACGCACACGGCATCGACTCTCTCGCGGCGGGAACCGGCACGCGAACGCCGCGCTGCACCGGATTGTGCTGTTGCGCATGCGGCATCGCGAGCCTCGGACGATGGCCTACTTCGAGAGGCGTCGTTCGGAGCAACTCACCGACCGTGACATCATGCGCTGCCTCAAACGACACGTCGCGAACGAGATCTATGCCGCTCTGCTCAATCCCGCCACCGACAATCCCGTCGGGCGCGAACTCCGAGCACGCCGACAAGCGAAAGGCATCCCGATCAGCGTTCTCGCCGCCACTCTCGGCGTCCCCTACCAGCGGCTCCGACGACTCGAGATCGGCACTCGCGCCGACCCTGAACTCGAGGCCCGAGCGACCGCCATCCTGGAGCAGATCAGCCCGCCACTGGCCGCTTGACAGCAATAGGAGCATCCACTACTCGGGACTTGACCCGCCACTGCTGCGGGACTGCTGCACGGATAGGTGACAACTGACGGGCGACACGTTCACCCCGGCGGAACAGGCCAAGGCGGTCCTGTGGGTCGCCCGCTACTGGATCGAGAACAAGAAGGGTCCCGGGTGGTACGAGCTGGGGGCGGCCATGGGTTGGGACAACGACCAGCTCCAGCGCAAGGTTCAGGTGCTCCTCGACAACAACCTCGTCGCATGGCGAGGCGTCCCCCGCGCACTGCGCCCCCAACCCGCCCCCGCCAAGGACAGTCGACCGTCAGGGGAAGCTCGTTGAGTTCCTCCGACCCACCCATGCCAGGTGGGTGTCCGCCACGAAGAGTTTGTCGGCATAGCGTCCGCGCAGGACGCCCACGCGGGTGCGGCCTTCGACCAGCTGAAGCCCGGCAAGCCCCTCCCCGACCAAGGCTCGCTCGATCAGCAGCGGTGGCCGAAGCCAGGTGCCCTCCTTGTGCCACTTCTCCCGGATGCCCATGTGCGCCGGGGAGCCGGAGGTAGCCCGGATACGGACCGCATGCTCGTGGCATTCGGCCCAAGCTTCGATGGCGCCCTCCTCGGAAGCCCCAGTACGCACCTCGAGCAAAAGAGACGTGTCGAGCCGCTCAAGGGTCCAGGTGATCTCGTTGAGGTTGATGTGTCCGTAGTCGACGTGGAACGCCCCGTGGCCTGCGTGGTCGAACAGCCACTGCTCTATCACGTCATCCGGCCAACCCAGCCGCACCACAAGTGGGTGGCCAAGGAACCCCCGGAGGGCTCGATCGCGGCTCAGGTTCCACTCCACCGCACGCTCGCTGAGCTGCTCGAAGTCCATCAGCTTCATAGTGACCTCTCGTCTGCCAGCTGCTTCTGCTTCCAGGGGCGCTAAACCCGTCTTTGTCATGTCCTATCTTGGCCGTGTCCAGGTACTGAAGGAGGGGGCCATGGAGCGAGCTGGGAGCATCCACACCGGTCACATCTGGAACGCGGTCGACTTCCAGCATGCCGACGACGACGTCAGGGCGCTTCATCGCTCACAGGGCAACGGCTTTCGGTGTGTCGACTGTGGCGGGGAAGCCTGGTTCGTCAAGAGATCCGCCAACACGAGTGCCAGGTTCGCGGGTCACCACCCGAGCACTCCACTGGGGATCTTGACGTGCTCGCACCACGGGACTGCCATGGGTTCATGGAGAGCCCGCTGACCCCTCACCCAATCGGCGCCACGCTGTTGCCCCGTCTTCCCGGCGCGGTCCCGGTGCTGCTGGAGTTCGAGGACGTGCAGCTGGGCGGGTACGCCTGGTGGCGTGACCGGCAGGCGCCAGCAATCCTGTTGCTGCACGGGTGGGGTGAGGACGCTTCGACCATGGCCCCGGTCGCACACCAGGTGCTCGAGCGTGGACGGCACGCGGTGAGCATCTCCCTGCGCGGCTGGCACGGTTCCACCGGCGTCGACGACTACGGGCTCAGCGCCTCCCTCGACATCTCACGAGTCCTGGCCTGGATCCGCAGGCAGCCGGACGTGGCAGGCATCGTACTGGTGGGGTTCTCCATGGGAGGGCTGATGGCAGCCCTGGCCGCGGCGGATCAGCCTGCCGGGGCCCTCGACGGCGTAGTGCTGGTCAACGCCCCAGCTGAACTGCGCTCCTTCGCGCGGGACACGGCTTTCGGCGGGGCCCGTCGGTATCTGGAAAAGACCCTGCAGCCGCGGCAGTGGCAGGACTCTTCCCCGCTGAATCACGCGGATCGGCTGAGCCATCCGCTGCTGGTCGTGGTCGGAACAGAAGACACCATGACGCCGCCTGATCAGGGGCGCAGACTCGCCGACGCCGCCCCGGCAAGCGCACTGTTCGAGGTCGCCGGGATGGGTCACCACCCAACGCACGGGGAGTGGGCACAGATCTTGGAAGCGGCAGATACGCAGTTCGACTCAAGACGTGGACTGCCTTCGCCTGCCCGGTGAGACGAGGCCGTGCGAGTGGGGGACTAACCGACGCCGTGATGGAGCTTGCGGGATGACACGGTCGTGCAATCTTCGCTGCAGCTCGACAGCTCTGGCTCCCGTCTACCTTCGGTGCTCCTTGGATGCTCGCCGGTCGCTGGTGCTCGTATGGCACGGCTTCCCGCTGGGGAGCTCGCGTGAAGATGTCGTAGCCGCTGGTCTACGTGTCGTAGGGCCTGGCCGGGGGGCGTCTCAGAGGCCGCCGTGCGGGGTCATGTCGATCTGTGCAACAACCCGGTTCTGGGTGGTGTCCACGACGACGGTCATGGGGCGCTCGGTCCGCGGCGCGGTGACCCAGGGGTCCTCGCCGGTGGTCTCGGTGGCCACGATGAGCGCGACGTCGACGCGCTCGCCCTGAACGGTCTGCGCGCGCGACTCGAGCACCTGCACCGACGTGCTGGCCCTGGCCTGTACGAAGCGGTGCTGGGCGTCGGATTCCCAATCCCGATCGACGTCGAGCGTCTTCAGCAGCTCAGGGCTCACCGTGGGCGCCAGCGCCTCCCGCCACTGCTGCCGGCTGGTCTGCCACGTGCGCGCGTTCATGGCCTGCGCAAACCGGCTGGCCACGTCCTCGGCACGCTTGCGGGCGTCGGGGCCCAGACCCTGCACGGCTCGCTCCTGGGCGGCCTTCTCCACCTCGATCTGGGAGCTGCGCGCCGCACTGACCGATGACGGGCTGACCTGGGCGTTTCCAGATTTCGACGGCCCCGTGGAGGGGGTCGTTTCCCGATTCGTTTCCTGACTCGCAGCACTGGCCGGGGCGGTGCTGGCCGACGGCTGAGGCCAGGCCCCGGCCGTCGAGCTCGCGGCCGCCGCGGGGGTGGGGGCCGGCGCCTCCGGCGCCTGCTCGCCGGGGGTGCCGGTGAGCAGCCACGCGCCGGCGCCTGCCGCGGCGAGAGCGCCGACCAGGAAGGGCCAGGCCCGCCCCGTGCGGGGCTGGGGGTCCTGGGGGTGACGGGTGGTGTCCGTGCGGCTCACTTCTTCTCCTGGATCACGTCGAAGTAGACGGTGTCGGTGCCGGTCTGGGTGACCGGGTACTTGCGGGTGCCGGCGGACTCGTTGATCGCGGAGATCATCATGCCGTCGCCGACGTAGATGCCCACGTGCTCCCACCGCCCGCGGGTGGGGTCCCACTTCTGGGCGACGATGTCGCCGGGCTGCGGGGTCTCGGTGCGCTTGCCCACGGTCCACGGGGCCTGGCGTGGCATGTCGATCCCGTTGTCCTGGTAGACGCGCGAGACCAGCCCGGAGGCATCCCAGGATCGGAACTCCGCGGCACCGTAGGTGTAGGTGCCGCCGATGCCGGCTTCGGCGCGGGAGACGATCTTCGAGCGCGAGAAGTCGGCCGGGATCTCCAGGCGCTTGGTGTCCTCGTCCAGGGCGTGGTTGCCCTCGGGGGCGGTGCTGGAGGTGGCGCTGGCTGCGGCCGCAGCCCCGCCGGCGCCCTGGCACATCATGGGGGTGGTGCCGGTGACCTGGCCCAAGATCTGGTTCGCCGCGTTCTCCCACTTGTTGTACTCGTCGGGGTGGCGCGAGTTCTGTACGGCCTGGGCAGCCGACCCGGGGGCCATGCCCTCCCAACCGGGGATGTCCAGCAGGCCCGGGGGCATGCCCTTGTTCGGGCCGGTTGGGCCGCCGAAGAACGCTCGTGCGGCGTACTCGGGGTTCATCAGCTCCGGCACGCTTCCCCAGCCGGCCACGGTGCGCTGCTGGAAGACGTTGACCGAGTCCTTGTTGGTGCCGGTCTTCTGGTGCGGGAAGTTCATGGACTCCGGCAGGGTCGGGTTCGCCATGTTCTGGAGCATGGTCTCCTGGAGCCCGGTCATCAGCGCCACCTGGATCCCCTTGTCCGAGATGTTGAGCTCGCGCGCCACCCCGATGATCAGGGCCGCGTTCTCCACCTGCTCCGGGGAGAGCGTCCACTCGCTGCCCTCGGGCAAGGTGATCCGCACCGGCCCGTTGACCTTGGGGGGCTGCCCGTCCGACGCTGCGGCGCCCGCGGGCGAGGATCCGCTGGCCAACTTGGCCGAGGGAGCCGAACTTGAGGAGGCTGCTGCCGAGCTCGAGGACGCCGCCTGCGCGGCACCGCCGCCGGCCGGAGAGGTCAGCCGGGGCATCTGGCCCTTCTCCAGGATCAGGCCGCGCTCGGCCAGCCAGGTCTGCGGGTTGGACCGCTCGCCGTTGACGTAGAGCATCAGGTGCAGGTGCACGCCCGTGGCCACGCCGGTCTCGCCGGCTCCGGCCAGGTGGTCCCCGGCCTTCACCTGCTGGCCGGGCTTGACCACGGTGGTGCCGTTGGCGAGGTGGACATAGCGCCACTCGATCCCGTTGCCCGAGTCGATCTTGAGGATGTTGCCGCCCTCTTCACCCTCCATGTTGGTGCCGATGACCGTGCCGCCCATGACGGCGTTGATGGGGGTGCCCTCGGGGATGCCGCCGATGTCCACGCCACCGTGGAAAAGCAAGGGCGCCTCGCTCGTGTAGCCCGGGGGGATGTACCCGGGCCCGAAGGGGTTCGGGCGCGGCCCGTAGTCGGAGGTGACCCGGCCCATCAGCGGGATGGCCAGGGACCCGTCTGCGGCGCTCAGGCCCCCCACGACACAGGAGAGGGAGGACTGTTGCATCTTCAGCTTCTGCTGGGCGCCGCCGATCATCAGGATGATCAGCAGGATCAGCACCACCACGAAGGCGACGACGGCCACCACGGCGCCGGCCCCGATGAAGACGGCGCGGCGCTTCATGCGTGCTGCCCTCGCGGGCCCTGGGCGGCCCGGAGGCGCTCGCGCATCCGCTGGGTGGCCTCCGTGCTGTCCGACCGCGGCCGCCGCGGGGGCTGCTGGGGGCCCTGGCTCGAATCCACGACGGTGCCCTCCACGACCTCGGGCCGGCGGGGGGTCACGGTGGCCTTGCCGTCGCTGCCCACCGTGATCCGGGACTGGCGAGGCACCCGCTGGGGCTTGCCGGGGCCGGTGAGCTCCTTGCGGTTCTGGCGCTCGATGGACCAGGCCGCGCCCTGGGCAACGACGTTGACCGCCCCACCCATCGGACCACCGATGGCAGCCGCCCCGACGCCGACGGCACGCACCAGCGGAGCCGGGGGCAGCTGCCCGCCCGGACGGCGCCGGCGCGCAGGCCCGCTACCGCCGTCGGCGCGCGCGGCACGGCCGAAGACCTGGGGGCCGCGGGGATCCGGCCGGCGCGGTCCTCCGCTGGGCGTATCGGAGCCGCCCGAGGGGCCGGCGCCGCCGCCGGTCGGCCGGGAGCGCGCAGGCCCGTCCTGGCCGCCGCCCTTGGCCAGACCGAGGCGGCCGAACTTGTAGCCGCCCAGGGCCGTGCCGGCCATGCCCACCAGCGACTTCATCGGCACGCTGGACTTCTTCTCCTGGCCGGCGCCCAAGCGCGAGAGCCAGCGGGCGGTCTGGTCGCCCTTCTTCATGATCCCGTGACGCACGCGCAGCACCAGCCAGATCAGCGCGATCAGCATGAGCACCAGCAACAGCATCTGGAGGGTCACGCCGAGGGCTGCGGTGGTCAGCAACATGCTGGCCACCAGGCGTAGGGACACGGCCACGAGCACGATCGCGGCCACGATGACCACACCACAGGCGATCACGCCGACGAACGCGCCGAAGAACTCCTTGCGGGAGGTGCCCGGCAGGATCGAGATCATCACGGCCAGCGCCTGGTAGACCCCGTAGAACAGGGCGATGAGCACGGCCAGGAACAGCACCACCGCCATGGTGGCCACGAGCACGGCGAAGGCTGCCGAGCCCAGGTTGGTCATGAGCATGGGGGCGACCTTGGTGAAGGAGGTCGACTCGGACCAGCTCTTGGCCGAATCACTGCACCCCTTGACCGGGTCCATCACCGACTTGGACTCCACGTCCATGGGGTCCGCGGCCTTCATCGTCTCGGTGAAGGTGCTGGCGCAGCCGCCCTCGAGCAACTGGCCGAAGGCGACGGCCTGGGAGGGCCCGCGCAGCATCGCGTCCGTCAGGTCGGCCATCACGGACTGGCCCAGGGCCGAGGAGGCGTCCGCGCCGCCGTCCATCGCGCCCTTGCCTCCGGTGGCCTCCACGGCGATCTGCGCCGCGGTCTGCTGGGAGGTCTGGAGGACGCCGTCCGGGCCGGTGATGTAGGCGACCGGGTTCAGCGCGATGTTCGTAGCGACCACGACCATCATCACGGAGACGAACATCTCCCCCCAGGCCGCGCCGCGCTTGCGCATGAAGAACAGCAGGCCGATGGTCGTGCCGGAGATCATCGCCGCCAGCGGGATCCAGTGGATCTGTGCGACCAGCTGCCCGAAGTTCTGGCCGAGGACCTCCATCGGGCCGGAGAACCAGGAGACCCACTGGAAGCCGAGCAGGGTGTGCAGCAGCCACATGCACGTGGTCACGCACATGTAGTGCAGGCCCCAGAAGAAGTCGAGCACGGAGACCAGCGCGTCGCGGGCGGGGTTGATGTCAATGCCTCCGGCGCCGTGGTCCAGGGGCAGTGCCTCGTACTTGGAGATGGGCACACCGGAGGAGTCGGTGACCTGCTGGGACCACTCCTCCAGGCCCATCACCCCCGACTGCGCCGGGGCTGCCGGGGCCGCAGAGGCGGCCGGGGCGGCCCAGAGCATGGTCAGCAACACGGCAGCGCTGACGCCAGCTCGTCGCATCCATCCGCGTGCGCTCATGCGTGCACCAGCTCCTTGGCGGTCTCGGTGGAGGCTCCGCGCTTGGGCGGGGAGCTCATCACGGCCTTGAAGCGGGCCGGCGAGAGCGGAGGAAGCACCTTGATCTTGGCGACGTTTCCGTAGGCGTCACGCATCAACGCCTCACCGCGGCGCTCGGGGGCCACCTCCTCGTTGTCGTCCAGGGGGGAGAGCCCGGAGGTGACCAGCTCGACCCACTCGTCCTGCCCCATGTCGGCCATCCAGTCGAGGTTGCGCTGGGCCATCTTGGAGTCGCGGGAACGGCAGACGATACGCACGGGGATCAGCGCCTGGAGCTGCTGGGATCCGAAGTCCGTTGACGCGTCATGCGAGCCCAACGCCACGGCGGCCTTGTGCTTGCGGCCGTAGCGGACCACGTTGGACAGCTCCAGCTCGGTCTCCGGGGAGCCGGTGGCGTGGTGGGCCTCGTCGACGATCATCAGCGACTCGATGGAGTCGTCGGCGTAGAGCACGACGCGGCTGATGGCCACGATCAGGGCATAGAGGGCGCGGCCGATGACCTTCTCCACCGGCAGCTCCGCCTTCAGCGCGGCGGACTCCAGCTCGTGGCGTCGGGGCAGCTCCACGCCGCGGGTGCAGAAGGTGAGGAAGCGCGAGGACAGGTCCAGGGTTGGCAGGGACTCGTCGAAGAGCAGGGGCCCGAACTCGGTGGACTGCACGTTCTGGAGGCCGAACGCGATCGCGCGGGTCTGTTCCGGCTCCTCCCCCGCCAAGCCCTGGCCGGAGAGCAGGTGGGCTACCAGGGACCCCATGGAGGTGATCTGGTGCTCCTGCGCGTAGTCGGGGTGCAGCAGCTGGCCGAGCAGCCGGCCCTCGGCGGAGTTCGAGCCGAAGCCCAGCAGCACGGAGACCAGGGAGCGGGTCACGCGCGCGGCGACCTTGCCCGGGAACAGGCGCAGGGGGTCGATCGACCAGCGGGTGTCGCCGAGCTCGACGACGGTGGGCTGGGAGCCTTCGCGCTCGGTGAGCAGTCGACCCAGGGCCGCCCACTCGGTGTTGTCGGAGCGGTCGAGGGCCACGATCTGGCCTCCGCGGTCGAAGACGTTGCCGGCCACGATCTTCAGCAGGGTGGACTTGCCGGAGCCGTTCTCGCCGGTGACGGCGAACGAGCCGGACATGTCGGCCTCCATGAGGCCGCCGATGTTCATGAACACCGGGCTGCGGCGCGAGGAGGAGATGTTCGTGCCCAGCCGGAATCCGGTGCGGGTGCCCAGCGCGTCGGTCACCATGGGCACGCCGAAGGCCAGGTGCCGGCCGGTGACCAGCAGCTCGAGCTTCTTCACCACGGAGGAGGCCGGCGTGCCTGGCAGGCACGCCCACCACAGCGACTCCTGGTAGCCCAGGGGCGTGATCACCTTGAAGTCGCGCGCCGAGTAGGCCGCCTGGATCATCTGGGCCTGGTCCTGGGCCTGTTCGGGGGTCTCGGCGCCGACGATGAACATCACCGCGACGTCGACGGAGACCTCGGCCTCCGAGGAGTTCAGTGCGGCGTGGTAGGCCTTGAGGTCCTCGGCGATCGCGTCCAGGCGGGTGGATCCGCCGGTGATCGCGTGGGAGTCGCCCTCCTGCTGGTTGTACTCCTCGTTGAGCTTCTCCTCGGCACGCTTGTTCCGAGCGGCGGCGCGCTTGGCCGGCAGCACGTTCATGCGCATGATCCAGTCCGCGTTGACGCTGAGGGAGTCGATGTAGGAGACGTACTCGTCGTCGGGGAAGGTGAAGCCCTCGCGGGGGCCGGCAGTCAGGGCCATCACCACCTGGTACGAGGCCTGTCCTGCGGTGGTCTCGGAGGCGATCTTCACGTACCGGCGGCCGAAGGGGTTCAGCCTCTCCTTGGCGCTGACGTCGGACTGGCCGCCCTCGTCCACGAGCGGCTCGGGAATGCTCGCCCCGGAGGTGAACGCCTGCACGTCCTCTCCGCCAGCGGGCGCGGTGGGATCCGATCCCAGGCCCCGGCTCTGGGAGTGCGCGTAGATCCAGGCGACCTCGGCCGGAGAGGAGGGGACAGCCTTGAAGGCGGCGGGGATGGCCCGGCCGATGTGCTCGGCCGTGCGCCCCAGAGCCTGGATCTCCGCCTCCGTGGGTCGCCAGGTGGGCAGGGCCAGCTGCTCGCGCAGCTTGCCGTCGACGGAGCGGATCAGGGTCTGGAGGCGGTCGGTGATCGACTTGGACGGCAGCGGCACGGCCAGCCAGTAGGCGCGCTCGCCCACGGGGATCGTCTCGAGCTCGTCCAAAGAGAGCTCGACCTCCTCGAGGTAGTTGGGGCACTGCTCCAGGTCGACACCGTCGAGCATGCGCTCGACGACGGCGGCGGGGTCGAGCTCGGCGCACAGGCCCATGAGCATGGCCTCACCGCGCAGGCCCTGGAAGAGGGCTTGGTGGGCGAGCATGGCCCGCTCCTTGTGCTCGCCCTTACCGAAGCCGTAGGGCAGCCCGTGCACGCGCCACATTGCCCACACCGTGCCCGTGGAGGTCCACATGAGGTTCTCGCGCAGGTACAGGAGGGAGTTCTTCATCGCTGGGTGTCCTTGTTCTCGGTCGTGCTCTGCTGGAGGAGTCGGGCCACGGAGGAGGTGCCCATCGGCCGGTACGTCGGCGCGGGCTCGCCCTGCGGTTCGTCGGTGGACATCGCGCGGGCGGGAGCGGTAGGGGTGGAGGGCTTCTCGGGCATCCCTGCGGGAGCCTTCTTGGGGGCGAACGTCTCGCCGCGGTAATGCCCGTGGGGCGGCTTGGACCAGGCCAGGAAGGCTCCGGTGATGACCAGGCTCAGCTCGTGGAGGTTGTCCGGGGCGAAGCGCAGCAGCCAGGTGACCGCCAAGCCAGCGGCCAGGGCGCCGGCGAAGTCGAGCAGGTCGAAGCCGGTGGTCCAGGACCTCCGGACGGCCCACAGCAGCGCCACCGTGATCGCCCCGCCCACGCCCTGCACGAGCGTGTAGGGGCCCCCGGGCACGCGGGTGCCGTCGGGCAGCCGGTAGAGCGTGGTGGGGATGCGGCGGATGCTGCTGTAGAACCGTCCGGTCTCGGTCATGGCTTACTCCTGGCCGATCACTTGATGGTCGTGCCGGCGGAGTCCGCGGCCCACTGGACGCCGGCCACGCCGCCCCAGATGAACAGGCCGCCGGCCAGAGCGGAGAGCAGGATCGCCGGCAGGGTCCACTTGCCGCGGGCCGAGCCGATCAGGAAGATCACCACGCCCAGGAAGATGATCAGCGCGTTGAGCACGACCTGGGCCTGGGAGATCAGGTTGTTGATCGAGGTGAAGAAGTTGGCGCCGAGCGTGAGGGAAGAGTGGAGGTACGGGGTGAAGACGTTCACGAGGTCTCCCTTTCAGAGATGAGGGGTCAGTGGGTCGGGGTGGACTGAGGGGCTGAGGTGTCGATCAGGGGGGCCGGGTCGAGGGAGGTCACCTCCCATCGGCCGTCGCGGAAGGTCACGGTGACCGGCACCGTCACGCCCATACGCGAGTTGCGCTCATCGGGCAGCTCTGCCTCCGCCTGGATCAGGGCGCGCACCGGGGTGCCAGGCTGGACGGAGTCCAGGGCCTGATCGGTGCGGATCTCCTGGATGAACAGGCGGGTGTAGGGGGCGGGGTCGATGGCGGCGAGCTTGTAGCCGGGGGCCAGGAAGCGGGAGACATCCGAGCGGCCGGCGCCGTAGGCCTGGAGGAAGCCGTCGAGCATCTTTCCCAGGTCGGTGTCCGGGCCGACCCGATGGGAGTAGTTCAGGGTGACGGGGTCTCCGTGAGCCGGCCCCGGCACCGGGGTGGGGTAGCCGATGACCTGCAACTGGCCGGGGGCCTGCTCGTGGACGGCCACTTGGTAGTACCGCAGCGTGTAGGGGACCGGCTTGGTGGTGGCCGCGGCCGCCGGAGACGGACTGGCCGCGGACGGGGACGGCGACGGCGAGGCAGAGGACGTCGGCGAGGCGGTCGCCTGCTCCAGCAGGGACAGGCTCTTGGTCGCCTCCGCTCCCTGCGGAGCGCTCGGCGCCCCGGAGCGCTGCTCCACGTGGGCGGCGACGGTCACGGAGGTGATGCTCGGGTCCTGGCCGCGCTGGACGCCGGCCACGGCGACGTCGCGCACGCCCAGCGGCTCCACGGGCAGCTGGGGGATCTTCGTGCCACCGATGTAGGGCTCCAGCAGGCTCTGGTCGTCGCGGGTGGCACGCAGCCACGCCGAGACGTAGGACGTCGCCACGCCCTCGGCTGTGGACGTGTCGGGCACCTCCACCGTCGGCGCCGGCTGGGAGGCCGTCGAAGCGGCCAGCACCACGGCCAGGCCGGACAGGCCCAGGCACAGCACCATCGCCCCGTAGAACCCGTAGAGCAGGACCCGGGAGGCCAGGCTGTTCACCTTGGACTTGGCCGGCGTCGGGCTGTTCTGCTCCGGCGCCTCCGCGGCGGGTTCGGTCTTCTTCTTGCGAGAGAGCAGTTTCACCGATCCTGCCCTCCCATCCGCCGGGCGATGAGGGTGGCCTCGCGCAGCTGGTCGGAGTCCAGGAGGCGACGCATCTCCTCCTGGCTGGCCTGGTCGAACGGCCGCGCACACAGGTCCGCCAGACCCGCCTCCAGGACGGCCTCGGCCTCGCGCATGGTCTGGCCCTCACGCACGAAGCTGGCCAGCTGCTCATCGGTCACGATCTCGGGGGTCTGCTCGGACATCACGGGGGCTCCTTGGACGGGCGATCTCTCACCGGACTAAAGGCCGCCCGCGGGAACCGATGTCCCTCCCGTGCGGGAACTTTTTCTCCGCCCCTCCCCCACATCCGCATGATTACGCCGATCTCCTGCGGTCCAGGTTCTGGAAATCCAGACGATCGGCAGATCCAGCTCCAGATCCAGATTCGTTTCCCGACCTGCTCGTTTGGCTGGTCAGTGACCCGTCCGGGACGCCCGGACACCACTGATGGAGGGACCGAGTCCGATGAGCACCACCACCTACGCCCCGACCGTGATCGACCGCCTGAACGCCGAGTGGGCCGTGCGCTACGCCGAGACCTCCCACCCCTGGCCTCACGGCGCTCAGACCGGCATCGAGCTCGTCCAGACGGTGGCCCGCAGCACCGTGGAGGTCCGCGAGCAGATCATGCGCGGCCTGCTCGAGCAGGCCGCGGTCGGCGACGAGGACTGCGCCCGCGCCGTCCTCCAGCTGATGCTGCCTCGCTTCACCCTGATCGCCGGCCGTCACACCCGCATGCGCATGGCCACCATGCACGGAGACCACTCCGCCCGCGAGGAGGTCTCCGCCGCCGTCATCGCCGCAGCGTGGAAGTGGATCCGCCGGCCCTCCCTGCATCGGGCTGGCTCGTGCATCGGCAACCTCGCCATGGACGTGCTCAAGGACTCCCTGCTCGAGCGCAAGCTCTACGACGGCCAGTCCGACGTCGAGGCCCTGCCCTCCTGGCTGCCGCAGCTGGCCGAGGAGCCGGCCGACGATGAGGCCGCCGACAACGGCCGTGCCACCCGGGACCTGTGCGCCCTGATCGCCTGGGCTCGAGACAACGCCGTCTTCTCCAGCCGCGACGCCGCGGTCTTCCTGCGCTACCAGCTGGCCGACGAGGCCGAGCGCGCAGCCCTGAGCGACGAGTACGGCTACAGCGGCCGCGGCCTGTGCAAGCGCATCAACGTCCTGCGCACTCGCCTGACCCAGGCCGTGAAGGACTACGCCATGGAGCGCAGCGGGCTGGCTCCCGACTACGCGGCCCTCATGGAGCAGGCCCCGGCCGCCTGAACCCCAGACCGCGACCACCTCACCGAACGGCTATCCACGGATGCACAGCGAAACCGCCCCCCACTACAGGAGGAATACATGTGGTTTTACTACATGGGGACCCTCCAAAATCGTTGCAATCATGCCGATTCTGACGGGGTGGCTGTCACAAGATGCACACACTGGCCGTCACAAGATGCACGTGGATAACCTCCGGCCCGACCGGCGCACCGTCACAAGATGCACACACGCGAACGGCTTGATCCCGCCGATTTCGCCCCCAATCTGCGTCCACTCCGCCGACTATGAGCCCCCGTCACAAGATGCACGTGGATAACTCCCCGGCGACCGCAGTTCTCCACACCCGCTCCGTCCCCTCCACGCCCACCCGTCATCGGGTCCGAAAGGTCACCTCAGCCATGAACCACACGCCGGACATCACCTCCATCGAAGCGGCCACGCGCCCGGCCCTCTCACCCAGGCGCCTGCGGCTGCTCGAGCTCAGCGAGGAGATCGAGCAGAACCCCGGCGAGGTCGCCTTCTCCACCCGCATCTGGGCCCAGCTGAGCCTGCCCTACCGCGACCCCGGAGCCACGGTCCCCCACTGGAGCCGACGCAACGGAGACACCACCCTGACGCTCTCCCCCGGCCCGGCTGGCTTCCCCTTCGGCGTCCTGGCCCGCTCCCTGCTCACCTGGATGTCCACCGAGGCCGTGCGCACCCGCTCCCGCCACCTGGACCCCGGCCCCTCCCTGCGCGCGTTCCTCTCCAGCGTCGGCACCTACCCCTCCGGGGCGAATCAGCGCCGTGTGATGGACCAGCTCCACCGGCTCAGCACGACCTCGATCATCATCGAGACCAGCCGCGAGACGCCCGGCCGGCGCACCCTCAGCGGCCAGAACATGCACGTGGCCCACCGCTACGAGCTCACGTACCAGCGTGGGGCAGACCATGCGCGCATCGAGCTCAGCGAGCCCTACTTCGAGGAGGTCATGCGCTCCCCCGTCCCGGTTCTCTCCTCCGCCCTGGCAGCCCTGGGCGGCTCCCCCATGCGCATGGACCTCTACGTCTGGCTCTCCTACCGGATGTCCACGCTTCAGCGCACCACCACCGTCTCCTGGCACCAGCTGGAGACCCAGTTCGGCGCCCAGTACGCTCAGCCGCGCCAGTTCAAGGCCGCCTTCTTGAAGAACCTCGAGCCCGTGAAGCTGATCTACCCCCAGGCGAAGGTGGCCGTGGTGGACTCCGGCCTGCGCCTGCACCCCTCCGCCACCCACGTCCCGCAGGCAGCCCACCAGCGCCCCCGGCACCTGCGCGTGGGCTGATGCACCACGAAGGGGGCGGCCATGCCGGGCCGCCCCCCTGCTCATGCCGGCTCAGCTCTTCGGCAGCCAGGCGTCGTACACCGAGGCGACCATGGCGCTCCGGGAGGGGGCGCCTAGACGGGCCACCTGCTCATCCAGCCAACCCCGCTGCTCCTGATCCAGGCGCAGCTGCACCTGCACGCCCCCCTGGCCGCGCGCGGCACCTCGGCGCCCACGCGGCATCCCCCCGTCCGCACGCGGCTTGTGCCCGCAGGCCGCCAAGAGCTGATCGTCGCTGAGCTCGTCGAACGCGTCGATCAGCAGGTCCGTGTAGGTCCGATGCCGCTTGGCGGCCGCGGCCCTCAGCCGCTCCAGGACCGGGACGGGGAGGTAGACGGCCGTGTTGCGCACGACCAGCTCTTCCTCTTCGGGGGCGTCCTCACGGTCCAGCTCGGCCACCTGCGCGCCTTCCTGCGGGACCGCGCGCCTCACGTCTGGCATCAGTTCCGGTGCGGTCTCCCGCGTGGCGACAGGCACCGGTTCCGGTGTGGTGTCCTGCGTGGATTCCGGTGTGGCATCTGGCGTGGTTTCTGGCATGGCGTATGGCACAGAGTCGACCTTCTCCGCCGGCTTCTTCTTGCCCCGGCCACGCGCGTTGAACACAGCGCCGAGTCCGTCTGCTCGATTGGGGGTCTCCATCTCAGGCGTCCTCCTCCTCGTCCTGGCCCAGGGCGCTCAGGCGTCCCAGAATCTCCTGGGCCAGTGCGGCGTAGTCCCCTGCCAGGCCATCCATGGTCGACGCATGGAAGGTCGAGGCTTCACCGGCCTTGATGCGCGCGAAGCGCTCTCGGTGAGCGCGGGCCACATCGCTCTCGAGCTCGTGCACCAGGCGTCCGCTCTTGCGCAGGTCCTGGGCGGCGCCGGCGGCGTGCCGAATACGGGCGGTGAAGACGGCCTCGTCGAAGGCCAGCCCCTGGAGCATCTGCTCGAGCGCCTGGCGGGCCTCTCGCTCGATCTTCACGGCGCGCGCCTCCACGTCGAACAGCGCCAGGCCCAACAGCTGCACGTCGGGGTTCGTGGTCTCGTGAACGGCCTGGAAGCGCTCGGCCGTCACAGCGACGCCGTCGAGGGAGCGGAGATCCGTCTTGGAGACGATGACCACGCCCTCGGCGACGCTGAAGGCGGCCTCGACCAGGGCGCGGTCTCCCGGGGGTGTGTCGATGACGACCAGGTCCCACTCCTCCATGACCTGGCTCAGGCTCCGGTGCAGAAGAGCCCCGAGGGGCGGGGCGTCGTAGCCGCGTGCCACCAGCAGGCTGATGATGTCGGCCAAACGAGGGCCGCCGCGAACGACGCCCAGGCCTGGGCGCATGGGATCCGTGGAGATCGGCAGCGGCGCCCCATCTTCGAGGGCTCGACGCAGCTCGATTCCGTCCGACTTCCCTAGACCGAGGTCGGGGGAGAGGTTGCCCTGGGGATCCAGGTCGATGGTGAGGGTGCGGATGCCGGCGGCCGCGGCCAGACCGGAGAGGTTGGCGACCAGCGACGTCTTGCCGGTACCGCCCTTGCCGTTGGCGACCGCCAGGACGCCTGGGATGGCGTATGAGCGCGCAGGGGTGGACATGAGGACCTCCTAGGTTCCCTGTGATCTGACTCCTCCAGTCTACTGCATCTCTCGGGAAATACCGAGAGATTTCCCTCAGTGGTATGGCGTGCAACTGGTGTAGCGGACGGTTGGGGACTGGCGCGCATACGGCGGTGTTATGGCATGAACGGCACTCCTGATGTGGTGCCGGTATGGCATGAGGTCACCGCTCGACGATCGCGCCCAGGGCCTCGATCATCGCGCTGTAGGCCTCCCGGTTGAGGCGGTAGGTCAGGCGTCGGCCCCGGCGCGCTTCGGAGGTGTCGCTGGAGGTCAGCAGGCCGGCTTCCTCGAGGGTGCGCAGGTTCAGGGAGAGGGTTGCGCGGGGGGTGTCCAGGGACGTGGCGAGGTCGTGGGCGCCGAGGCCGGGGGAGCGGGCGATCAGCACGAGGATGCGCATGCGCAGCGTGGAGTTGAACGCGACGACGGCCGTGTCGAGGGGGGATGCGGGGGCGCTCATGCAGAAATGTCTACCGTACAGAGGGACATGAGGGGGCGGTCCGGGCTTTATGTCTGGTGAAGGACCAAGCCACCTGCTATTACGGCTGGCAGGTTTGATACGCTCCCCGTGCAGTCCCCTCAGTAGCGAGAAAGGCAGGCCAAGGTGGCTCTGAGAAAGCGGTCGCCCAAGGTGACCCCCACCGAGAACCCGCGCGTCAGCGAGGCCGGCTCCAGCGCGGCGGCTCCCGTGGGCCGTCCTGCGCCGACGCCGGTGGCCAAGCGCCGCGTGGGCGGTGTGGCTGTCGCCGTCGCCCTGGCTGCCCTGGGCGGCCTCGGCGCGTTCGTGGGGACCCAGGCCAACGAGGCCAAGCCCTACCTGGTGGTGAACGCTCCCGTGGAGCGAGGGCAGAAGATCGAGTCCTCCATGCTCTCGTCCGTGCGCGTGGCTGGCGACCCCAGCGTGCTGGTCCCCGCGACCGAGGCCCAGCAGATCCAGGGGCAGGTGGCCACGACCGACCTCCAGCCGGGCAGCACCATCACGCGCACGTCCACGGCAACGTCCTTGGGCGTGGAGGACGGAGAATCGCTGGTGGGCCTGGCTCTGGAGGTCGGGCGCCTGCCTGCCCGGGAGATGGCCGCAGGAGATCACGTCCAGGTCCTCTTCACCCCGGGCAACCAGAACACCAAGGCCGGTGACGAGAACCAGAATCACGACCCCGTCGCGGCCGTGGTCGAGGCCAGCCACCATGACCAGAACAGCGGGAAGACCACCGTGGATCTGCGCGTGAAGCAGGCCGACGCCCAGAAGGTCGCCACCTGGGGTGCCGCCGGCACCGCCAGCGTGATCATGCAGGGAGCGCAGAAGTGAGCATCCTGACCCTTGCGGCCTTCGGCGTCAGCCCGGGGGTGAGCACCACGGCCGTGGCCATGACGTTGCAGTGGCCGCGCCCTGTGCTGCTCGTGGAGGCCGACGTCAGCAAGCCCTCATCCGTGCTCGCCGGGTGGTTGCAGGGCAGCATGCCGGCCGACAGCGGCCTGATGGGCATCGCCCACAACTCCATGCGACAGGCCCTGACGGAGCAGGACATCTGGGACTACGCCGTCGACCTGGGAACGGGCCAGGACGCTGGCCAGCCTTCCCGCTGGCTCCTGCCCGCCATGTCCGAGCCGCTGGCCGCGCGATCCATGCGGGGCCTCTGGCCGGAGTTGATGATGGCTCTGCGCGCCGTCTCCGGCCAGGACATCGACGTGATCGTCGACGCTGGCCGCTCCGAGAACGCCCACGGCCGGGAGGCGCTCTGGCGCGACAGCGACCACCTGAGCGTCGTGGTGCGCAGCGACCTGGTCTCCGTGGCCGCGGCGCGTGCCTATCTGCCGGCCGTGCTGGAGGCCCGCGCCACCGCGGGGGCAGTGGACACGTCCTCCCTGCTCGTGGTCGAAGATCGAGCCCAGGAGTTCCCCTCCAAGGACATCTCCAAGGTGCTGGGCCTGCCGGTGCGTGGACGCCTTCCCCAGAGCCCGGAAGCCGGCGCTCACTTCGGCGGGGGCGCCCAGGCGACGTCCTGGAGGCTGCGTTCCTACACGCGGGCCATCGGTGCCGCCAACGCCTCCCTCGCGGACGCGCTGATGGCCCGCCGCCAGCTCATCGAGGCGGATATGCCCACCGAGACCGGAGGAGAGCAGCGATGAAGGATCAGACCCCCGACATGTCCCTGGACCTGCTCAACCTCCCGTTCCTGACCGAGAGCACCCCGGCCAAGCCGGCCCGGCCGTCCCTGATCCCCGCCTCCGCCGGCGCTCACCTGGCTCGCCCGCTGGGCACTACCCCGTCTCCCACCGATTCCGCTGAGCTGCCCGGGCTGTCCCGGCCGCTGACTGCTGTGCCCGAGCCGGCACCGCAGGCCGAGCAGAGCGCCCCGGCCCGGCCGAGCAACACCACGGAGCTGACGGGCTTCTGGTCGATCGTCGACGTGCTGCGCGCCAAGGCCGTGGACTGGCACGCCGAGGAGACCGCCGACCGCATCGACCTGCCCGAGAGCGAGCTGCACGCCATGGGCTGGCGGCACATCGACCGCGCGATCATCGAGCAGATGCGTGAGAACGTGCAGACCGGCGGCCGCGACGCCGCATGGACTGCCGAAGAGCAGGCGGCACTGCGCCAGGCCACCTTCGATGCGATGTTCCGTCTGGGCCGATTCCAGGCACTCGTGGACGAGCCCGGGGTGGAGAACATCCACATGATCGGTTCCGACCACGTCTGGGTGGAGAAGGCCGGCGGCAGCATGGAGCGCCGCCCTCCCGTCTTCGAGACCGATGAGCAGATGATGGCCGAGCTCCAGTTCCTCGCCGCGAACGCGGGGGAGGAGTCCCGCCCCTTCTCTGCGGCCCACCCCGACCTGGACATGGACCTGATGGGCTCGGTCCGTCTGGCCGCCACCGCCCGCCCGGTCTCCACGCGGCCCACCGCCGTATTCCGCATCCATCGGCTGGTGAACATCACCCTGGAGCAGCTGGTCGACAACGGCACCCTGAGCCCCCTGGCCGCCGAGTTCCTCACGGCGCTCGTGCAGGCCGGCAAGACGATCGTCATCAGCGGCTTCGGCGGCGACGGCAAGACGACCCTGATGCGCGCCCTGGCGGAGAAGATCGGCCCGCTGGAGCAGATCGTGACCATCGAGAAGGAGCGCGAGCTGCACCTGGACCGGCTCGACTCTCGCCTGGTCCCGCCGATCGAGCTTCAGGCTCGCCCCGGATCGGGCGAGCGCGCCGCCGACGGCAGCACCATCGGCGAGTACACGTTGACCATGGCCATGGAGAAGGCCCTGCGTCTGAACTCCGCACGCATCCTGGTCGGCGAGGTCCGCGGTTCGGAGATCGGCGCGATGATCTCCGCGATGCAGACCGGCGCGGGAACTTACTGCACCGTCCACGCCTACTCCGGCGAGGAGGCCGTGCGCCGTCTGGTCGGCCTGGGCATGAACGAGTTCTCCGAGACCTACATGGCTCGCCAGCTGGGCTACCACATCGACGTCGTCGTGCAGATGCGCAAGGTGCCTCAGCCCGATGGCTCGGTGAAGCGCAAGATCATCTCGATCTCCGAGGTGCTGCCCGGCGACACCGACAAGGGCATTTCGGTGGCCGACCTGTTCCGCATGGGTCCCGGCGACGAGAACGCCGTGCCCGTGGCCCCTCCCGTGGACAACCGCCTGCGCAACGATCTCGAGCGCACCGGCTTCGACCTGCTGCGCCTGGCCGGAGGTGCCCGATGAGCTCGCTCCTGCTCCCTCTGAGCTTTGCCCTGGGCATCCTCGGCCTGGGCATGGCTGCCGTGAACTGGCTCTGGCCCGCCCCTCCCAAGGCCCCTGCACCCGATCCGCGCTGGCTCACCGCCCTCAAGGGACTCGGCCGCCGCATGGACCGCAACACGTGGATCATGGTGGGCATCGCCGCCGCCGTGGGCTTCTTCATTGCGCTGTTCACCGGCCTGCTCGTCTACCTCGTCGCCCTGCCCGGCGCCGTCATCCTCCTGCGCTTGGCCTTCGGCTCCGGCGGGGGATCGGCCCAGATCGAGAAGCTGGCGCAGATGGAGATGTGGACGCGCTCGCTCTCCGGCCTGATCGTCGCAGGAACCTCCCTGGAGACCGCACTGGCCGCTTCCATGCCCAACGCCGGCGACCTGATCCGGGACGAGATCGCCACGATGAATGCCCGCATCAAGGCCGGCTGGCCTACCGCAGACGCCCTCAAGCGCCTGGGCCTGGAATGGGGAGACCAGACCGGCGACCTGGTCGTCATGCAGCTGATCCTGGCCGCCAATCAGCGCGGCCAGGGCCTGGCGAACGCCCTGGACGACCTCTCCACCTCCGTGGAGGAAGAGGTCTCCAAGCGCCGGGCCATCTACGCCGACCGCGCCGGCGCCCGCCGTGAGGCCCGCATCGTGATCACCATCGTGGTGATTTCCCTGTGCCTGGTCCCCGGAATGGGCGGGCCCATGGCCGCCTACCAGACCCCGCTGGGCCAGGCGCTCTACCTCGTCCTGGCTCTGGTCACCGCAGGGCTCATCATCTGGATGACCCGCGTGGTAGCCCCGCCGCCGCAGGTCCGCCTGCTGACCGCTAGGAGCTCGTCATGATGATGATCATCATCGCCGGCATGCTGTTCGGCCTGGCCGCGACCGCGCTGATCTGGCCCCTGCTGCCCCAGCGTCCGCGCCTGCGCGCGGCGGCCTTCGACGGCATCGTGACCAGCACCTCCGGAGGCGGCGCGCTCTCTTGGCAGGAGCGGGCCTCGCAGTGGACGATGCGCACGCTGCCGCCGGCCCTGGTCAACGGCCTCACCGACGCCGACCTGGACATCCTGGGCACCACCCGCAGCCGCCACACCTGGGCCAAGATCTACGGCGCCACACTCGTGTTCGTGGTCTGCCTCGCCCTGAGCGTGGCCGCACAGGTGCTCTACTCCCTGCCGCTGTGGCTGTCCCTGCTGATCAGCCTGCTCGTCGCCGCCGTCGCCTGGCTGGCACCTGACTCGGCCGCCCGCAAGCGAGCGACCAAGGCACGCACTGACTTCGCACGCGCGGTCGCGGTATTCGTCGAGCTGCTGGCCTCTGAGCGCGGCCGCAACGCCCAGCCCACGGTGGCTCTGGAAAACGCAGCCGCCATCGGCGACACCTGGGCTTTCCAGCGGATCCGTCAGGAACTGGTCCGGGCTCGCTTCACCAAGGTCCAGCCCTGGACCGCCCTGGAGACCCTGGCCACGCAGCTCCACGTCCCCGAGCTCACCGATGCCGCCCGCATCATGCGCCTGAGCGGAGACAATGGGGCCAGCGTCTACGAGCCTTTGCGCGCGTTGGGTCGCAACATGCGCGTGCGGATGCTCAACGCCGAGGCAGCCCGTGAGAATGAGGCTTCCGGCCGCATGAAGAACATCATCATGTTCATCGCGTTGATGTTCACGCTAATCGTCCTCACCCCTCTGATGCTGACGCTGATGAGCGCGTGAGACGCGCGAGCTCCTCCCGGAGATCGTGATCTCCCATCCACCCACCCACCCGCATCGGGACCGTCCCGAGGCCATCTCCACCACACGAGGGGACTCACCATGAACAAGCTGATGCAGCAGTACCTGATCCTCCGCGCCTGGATCCAGGACAAGCACGAGGACGAGGCCGGCGCCGAGACCATCGAGATCATCCTCGGCGTGCTCGCCGCCGTCGTGCTGGCCGCCCTGGTCTGGGCCGGCATCAACACCTTCGCCACCAACAAGGTCGGCGAGCTGGGCTGACTAGACCAGCCAGGGACGGAACACCACGAGCAGGGGGGTCACCATGAACATCACGGCACCGCTTCGAGCGCACCTCGAGGCCCATGCACGCAACGAGACGGGTTCCTCGAACATCGCCTCGCTGCTGATCGTGCCGGTGGCCCTCCTGCTCGTGTTCCTCGTCCCCCAGGCCGGCGCCTACTACCAGGCCTCGACCGTGGCTCAGTCCGCGGCCAACGCGGCCTACGCAACTTCCCGAGTCATGGGCGGCTCGAGCGCCGAGGGCCAGGCGGCCGCCCAGCAGGTCATCTCCCAGCACTCCGGCACCCTCCAGGGCGCCTCCGTGAACATCAGCACCACCGGAGAGCGGATGACCGTCACCGTCACCGGCACCGCGCCGGCCTACACCGGGCAGTGGATCAGCCCGTCCGTCTCCCGGTCCGTGACCGGGCCCGTCGAGAGGGTGGTCAAGTGAACCTCCGCGACACGTCCCTGGCCTGGCTGCGTGATGAGCGCGGCGAGTCCGGCGTCGGGCTTCTCATCGTGGCTCCGGCCATCGGACTGCTCATCGCCATCGCCGTCATGGGCGGCCGCATCGGAGCAGCACAGACCTCCATCGAGTCGGCGGCCGGCGTCGCCGCCCGCGAGGCCACCCTGGCCCGCAACCCCGGCCAGGCCGAGTCCAATGCGCGCCAGTCCGCCCGCATGACCCTGGACCAGACCGACTTCACGTGCGGCTCCCAGAACATCACGCTGGACACCTCCGCCCTGCGCAACGCCCCCGGCATCCCCGGGTCCGTCTCCGCCACCATCACCTGCTCGGTGCCGCTCTCCGACCTGGCCATCCCCGGCACTCCCGGGTCCTGGACCATCACCGCCGACGCCACGTCCCCCGTGGACACCTATCGAGAGAGGGGCTGAGCATGATCGCCCGCTTCCGCGCCTGGCTCGGCCGCGAGCAAGGAGAGTCCTCCCTGCTGGTCCTGATGCTCGTCCCCATCATCGTGCTCGTCGGCTTCGGCATCGGCATCGACTGGAACGGCAAGGTGCGCGCCTCCGAGGAGGCCGTCACCATCGCCCACCAGGCCGCCCGCGCCGGCGCCAACGCTGGCACCACGGCCGGAGCCGCCCGCGGCGAGGACATCACCCTGGACAGAGCGGCCGCCGCGCGCGCCGCCCAGGGGATGATCGCCGAAGCCGGAGCCACCGGCACCGTCAACGTCACCCCCACCAAGGTCACTGTGGACGTCGACGTCCCCTACACCCCACGCTTCATCCCCACCGGCGTCCTGACCGGCCACGGCCAGGGCACCGCCCAGATCCACTCGAACACCCGCTGACCGCAAGGAGACACCATGAGCCGCGTCACCAAGACCACCGCATACACCGGAGCCGCCCTGGCTCTGGCGCTCACGCTCACCGGCTGCAACGGCGGTGGCACGCCGGGTGGCAACTCCACGTCCGCGAGCGCCTCGCAGTCTTCGCTTGCGCCGATCGAGGACGTGTCGTCGTCCGCGAACGTGTCCTCGTCCTCCGCTTCCTCGAGCTCGACGAGCGCGTCCTCGTCGTCCGCGAGCGCGTCGTCGTCTGCGCTGCCGGAGTACAAGCCGGTCACCTCGAAGAAGCCGGGGGGGCAGGAGGAGGCGAAGGCGAGCGCGTTCAAGGCGGTTGAGCTGCTGTACACGGTCTCGTCGGACGTGTTGAACAGCGGTGACGCGAAGAACGCGGATCGCCTGTCCGTGGCGGCACAGCAGGGCGAGCTGACTCAGCAGAAGGTCAACGTGGAGAAGACGCTCGCCACGGGGGCCACCTACCGGGGCGCCTCGAAGGTGGAGCTGATCGACGGCCTGGCGGGCCCGTCCGTCCATGCTGATGGCACCTTGGTCGAGAACGCCTCGGTGAACCTGCGCGTGTGCGAGGACAACTCGGGTGTGAAGATCACCGGCAAGGATGGCAAGCCTGTGGACACCGGCGCCACGCAGCGGTTCATCGTGAAGTACGCAGTGCTCTGGAACGAGGACGACGGCGTCTGGAGCGTCGTCTCCAGCGAGCTGCCTCCGCTGAACGGACCGGAGGAGACCTCGTGCTGACCCGTAACAGGTGGGCCGCCATGGCGGCCGCGGGGGTTCTGACCGCGAGCGCTCTCGTCGGCGCGACGGGGGCAGCGGCCCAGGCCACGGGGACGACCGCTGATGGGCGATGCCGTGCAGGCAGCATGGGTTCTAGCTGCCTGGTGGAGGCCACGGTGCCGGGTAAGGGACAGAACGCGCAGCCCGTGCTGGGCCGGGACGGGAAGGCCCCGAAGCGGGCGAACTTCTGCGAGATCAACGAGCCTCTGCCTGGCGACAGCGTCCCGTACCGCTGTGACGTGAACTACGACCCGGTCAATGACTGCGTGTGGGTGAACATGTCGCCGCAGCCGACTCCGCCGGCGGGCAAGGATCCAGAACGGGGCGCGTGGGAGCAGTGCAACCCGAGCGATGGGCTGACGCTCGGTCAGCCAGTGAAGACGCGCTGGATGGATTCCACGCAGGCCGGGCCGGGGGAGATCCGCCAGGCCGCCCAGACAGTCGTGAAGGAGATGCAGCTCAAGGGCATCGAGATCGGCATGGTGCCGTACCCGGTGGCGGAAAACGGCACGGGTGCTGTGGGTCTGCCGGCGTGGATGTGGGTCGGGAACCCTGACGATCCGCAGGCGTGGGGGCCGTACACGGTCTCCAAGGACGTGAACGGGATCGCCGTGCAGGCCACGGCGCGGCCGGTGCACGTCACCTGGGACATGGGCGATGGGACGCAGGTGGTCTGCGACGGTCCCGGCACCGTCTACGAGGACCGCTTCGGCAAGCAGGAGTCCCCGGACTGCGGGCACACGTACATGAAGATGTCCAACCCCACCTACAAGGTCACGGCGATCACGACGTGGTCTGTGGAGTGGACGGCCCAGGGCCAGTCCGGGGTGATCGAGACCCTCACGCGCTCATCGCAGGACGTGCGGATCGGCGAGTTCCAGTCGTTGAACGTCCGCCCGTGACGCGTGCGCCGGAGCAGGTCGCAGATCTGCTCCGGCGTGTCCCGCTAGGACCGCTCCGCTTGTGGAAGCTGAAACAAGTATGGTGATCGCATGAGCCCCACCACAGCCACGCCCCGCCGGCATCGTGGCGGCCGCCCGTCTCGCGGCGACCGCTTCAATGTGACCGCGCGCATCCCCCGTAGCTATGAGGCCAAGTTGCACGCCTGGGTGGAGTACACCGGCGAGAGCATCAACGACTACGTGACCGCCTTGGTTACGGAGCATCTGGACGCCCACGAGATTCCCGAAGAGCACGGCCAGGAGGCGTTTGACCTGAAATCCGCATAAAAAGCAAGAAGCGGACCCGTTGGCGCGGATCCGCTTCTTGGAGTCAAGACCTGCTGACGACAGGTAGTGACTGACGTTTGAAGTTGTTCCGAATGCCCTAGTGCTTACCCGGCATGGCATTCGGTTCTGGATTCGAGTTCCGGCTCCGTGTTTGGCGACACGGGCTGGATCTCAAGGTGTACCTGAAGGAGGTACGTCTCTCTTGTCGTGCCCGAGTCTACCCAAAATCCCTCTCCGCGACACGTCCCCCCTCCCGTCGGCCGTGTCCTCGGCGCCGTGCCTGGGGGAGTCCACCCTCGCCCGACTGCTGCGCCATCGCCAGAAACCAGCCCGGCCCGTGCGGGGTCGGATCACGAATCCGTGCCGTCAGAACTGGCGCCGGCCCTCGCGTGCCCGGGAGGGCGACATCGACGTGATCTTGGCCGCGGTGCCCGCCGGCTCCCGGCGTCTGGAGCACCTGGGCGACGCCGTTCCCGCCCTGCGGGCACTGCCTGCCTGGCAGGACCTCTCCCGGATCCGTCGGCGGCTGATGGAATCTCTGGTGGGTGCGCTGGCGGCCTGCGCGGACTGGTCGAAGATGATCTCCCGTCCCGGGCACAAGCGCCTGGCGAAGATGATCGGCCGGAGCGCCTCGACGGTGACCGCGGCCATCGCCTGGCTGATGCGACACGGGGTGATCGGACGCGTCGCCGCCGGACGCTCTGCCGCCTACGCGACCCCGGACGAGCGTGGCAAGCGGATCAACGAGGCGGCGGTCTACGTGCTGTGCTGCACCGCCCACCTGGACGTGGAGAAGATCCTCGCTAGGCACCGTGCCGACGCCGCGGCCGAAGCACGGGAGCGTGCAGGTCAGCGTCGGATCCGTGGGGCTGTGGAGAAAAACTGGCACCCTTCCTCGCTAGAGGATTCACTTACTAGAACTCGTAGAGGAACCACGCACGCGCGCGACCGCGGACTCGTCGAGCTCTGGCCCTGCAACCGCGCAGTGGCCACCCGTCGTCAGCAGCTGGCCGCCGCCCGCACCGTCCAGGATCGGGCTCTGGGTCTGCGCGTGCTCTCGGCCCGGGACGTCCGCTCGCTGATCCGTCCCTTCCTCGAGGCCGGCTGGACCCCGGCCGACCTTCTCCACGCCCTGGACCACACCCCCCAGGGCGCGCACCGGCTCCACAGCCTGGACGCCGGCCAGGACACCGCTCGAGCTCGCGGCTACCTGCGGTGGCGCCTGGAGCACTGGAAGGACGCCGGCGGGCTCGTGCTCGCCTCAGCCTCTGCCCGAGCTCGTGAGCGGGCGGAGGCGGCGCGCGAGGCGATGCACCGGGATCGCCAGGCGGATGCGCGAGCGCGCGCGGCGGCCGCGGGAGTGGAGTCTCCGGCTCGAACCGCGGCCCTGGCGGCCATGCGGATGCTGTTCCGGCAAGGTGGCGCGGAGCGTGACAGCCTTGAGGTGGCCCACCTCACCGCCTAAACTGACCTCAGATCAACTTAGAAGGGACATCGGGGGACTGCCCCAGCCTTCTACCCCGTGAAGACCTCTACCCACGCGAGCGGAGACACGCCCCATGCGCACCCTCAAAGGCCTTGCGGCCCTGCTGGCCCTGACCGCCCTGGTGGTCGGCATCCCCGCCGCCCTGATCCTGCTGGCCGGCAACCCCATCCCCAGCACTGCCGAGCTCCAGCAGGCCCTGACCGGCATCGACTTCGGCGGCACGTTCCTGATGGGCACCGTGCTGCCACTGATCGCGTGGGGCTTCTGGGCCTCCTTCGTCTACTCGCTCGTGGTCGAGGTGATCAGCCTCATCCGCCGCGTCGAGACCCCCAACCTGGGCGGAGCGCTGCGCCCGCAGCAGGCCCTGGCCGGCGCGCTGATCGCCGCCGTGCTCGCTCTTGGCGGTGGCAGCCCCGCCTTCGCCCTGACCCCGCAGGACACCGCCTCCGCTCCCGCCGCCGTCGCCATGGCCCAGGAGGGCCAGACCACCCAGGACACGACCCAGGACGCCCCTGCCGCCGCGGGGGAGCGGACCTACACCGTGCAGGAGGGCGACACGCTCTGGGGCATCGCCCGGGACGAGTTGGGCCAGGGCAGCCGGTGGGGCGAGCTCGCCGAGCAGATGCGCTCCACGCCCCAGGCCGACGGCCAGACCCTCACCGATCCCGACCTCATCATGACCGGCTGGACCGTGGAGCTGCCCGACGGCCCCACCGGCGCCGGCTCCACCTCCGCGACACCGGCCCCCTCCCAGCAGGACCCCGCTCCGGCGCAGGCCGACACGGACGCCCAGGCGGCCCCCGCTCCTGCGGCGCCCTCCGCATCGGCGTCGGCCGAACCCTCCGCCCCTGCCGACGACTCGGCCACGCCGGCCCCCGAGGCGGCCGCCGCCCCGAGCGCCGCCTCGGACTCCACGCCGGCCCAGGACGCCCAGCACCCGCTGCCCGGCGAGGCCGTGTCTGCGGCACCCTCCATGGCCCCCGCCGAGCAGGAGGGCCCCTCCGCCGTCCCCGGCGGCGCGTTCACGCAGACCGCGCCGGCCCCCGCCGATCTGTCCTCCCACCAGGAGCAGGCTGCCCCGGAGGAGGTCCCCGCATGGGCCACCATCGGCGGCATCGGCGCCTTCGCCGCGGCCGGACTGCTGGGCATCGTCGGCCTGCGCCGCCAGCTCCAGCGCCGCCGCCGCCAGCCCGGCCAGTCCGTCCCCATGCCCGAGGAGCAGACCGCGCAGCTGGAGACCCAGCTGCGCGTGGTCGCCGAGCCCGAGCAGGCTGAGGAGCTCGACGTCGTCCAGCGCTGGCTGGCCCGCTGGGCCCACGAGAACGGCCAGGACCTGCCTGAGCTGTTCCTCGTGCGCGTCTCGCCCGAGCAGATCGCCCTCTACCTCATGGCCCCCGCGCAGCTGCCCGAGCCCTTCGTGGCCGAGACCGACGACGGCGTCGTCTGGACGCTGGCCTCCGGCTCCATCGACATCGACCCCGACCTGCCCGCCGCCCCCTACCCCTCGCTGGTCACCGTTGGCCAGGACGACACTCGCTCCCAGGTCCTGCTCGACCTCGAGCGCCTGGGCACCCTCGGCATCGACGGCGACCCCCAGCTGACCACCCAGGTCCTCGATGCCATGGCCGTGGAGCTGGCCACCTCCAGCTGGTCCGAGAACGTCACCATCACGCTCGTCGGAGTCGCCGACGGCCTGGCCAAGGTCGTCAGCGACGGCCGCGTCCGCCAGATCGACGACCTGGACCAGCTGATCGGCCAGCTCGACGGCAAGGCCAAGGACATTCGCCGCGCCCTCGACGAGCAGGACGCCGCCACCCTCGACCAGGCCCGCGCCGCCAACCAGGAAGAGGCCTTCGGTCCCGAGATCGTCCTGCTGGGCCTGGAGCCCACCCCCGCCCAGGCTCGTCGCCTCACCGACCTGGCCGGCGCCATCCCGCGGCTGGGCATCGCCGCGGTCACCACCGCCAACCCCCTGGCCTCCGACTGGATCCTGAACCTCGAGGACGAGAACCACGCCGACCTGCTCCCGGTCAATCAGCACCTGCGCCCGCAGAAGATCACCCCCGAGGAGGGCGAGCGGATCAAGGAGCTGCTGGCCACCGCCCTGGAGGACCCCCGCTCCACCGGCCGGGGGACGACCGCCACGATCGACATCAACACCGTCCTGGACGAGCGCCCCCACCTCAGCGCGGTGGCCGATCTCGAGGAGATGCTCCACGAGGAGGAGAACACCCAGGACCTGCCCCTGACCCCCGAGCCCGCGGTCCCCGCCGCTGAGACCGCCGAGGACGAGACCGATCCGGCCGAGGAGAACGAGGAGGACGTGCTCGCCGCCCAGGCCGCCCGCCACACCCCGACCTCTGCGCCCGCCCCGCACGACACCCTGGACGAGGACGAGGAGAGCCAGGACCAGGCCGCGGCGGCCGCCGTGCCGACCGAGCCCGAGGACATCACCCCAGAGGCCCAGGACCAGACCCCGGCCGTCGTCGCAGTCACCGAGACCGCGGGACCCGCCGAGACTGCCCCCGAGCCCGAGCCCGAGCCCGAGCCCGAGCCCGAGCCCGAGCCCGAGACTGCCGCGACCGCCGAGCCGGCGCAGCAGGAGGTGGCCACCGATCTCCACGACACGTCCCCCGCGGAGGACGAGGAGGAGGACGAGAAGGACGCCGCCCCCGAGCAGCTGGGCTCGACCGACCCGCAGAAGCAGATCGACCTGGACGCCGCACACCTGCTGGAGCAGGCCACCACCCAGGCCCCGATGATCCTGATGCTCGGCGAGCTCAAGCTCGTCGGCGCCCAGGGCCAGGCCCCCGTCACCGCGGCCACCGGCGAGGTCTCGGCGACCCAGACCGCCCGCTGCGTCGCCTTGGCCGCCTACCTGGCCCTGCACCCCGGCGCGAGCGCCGAGGCCGTCCACGCCGCGTTCTGGCCCACCCAGCGCTCCGACGGCAAGTCCGCCTCCAGCAACCGCAACAAGCTCACCGGCCAGACCCGCCGCCTGCTCGGCCAGGCCGCGGACGGCACCCCCTACCTGCCCGCCGTGGGCAGCGAGGGCTACCGCGTCCACGAGGACGTGCTCACCGACTGGCAGGTCGTGCAGTCCCTGATCGGCGATGACCCCGTGAAGGCCTCCACCCCCGCCCTGGTCGCCGCCATGCGTCTGGTGAGGGGAGTGCCCTTCGAGCACGCCAAGGCCTCCAACGTCGCCTGGACCGAGACCCTGGTCCAGGAGATGGTCCAGACCATTTGCGACGCCGCCCACGAGCTCGTGGCCCGCTCCCTGGCCGTCGGCCACCGCGAGCACGCCCAGCTGGCCGCCCGCGTCGGCCGCGCGATCGACCCCGCCAACGAGGCCGCCTGGCGCGACGCTCTGGTCACCGAGGCCGCCTCGGGCAACCACACCGAGGTCACCCGCCTGATCGAGAAGCTCTACTCCTACCTGGAGTCCTTCGAGGAGGACCTCGAGCCCGAGGTGGAAACCACCGCCCTGATCGAGGAGCTGCGGGCCCATGGCTACCGTGTCGCCTGATCTCCACGACACGTCCCCCGCGGCCACCGACCCCGCGCCGGCGCCCTACACGGTGCCGCCGCGGACGGTGCGCACCCTGATCGGCCCCGGCGGGGCCCTGGCTGCCCTGCTGGGCATCACCGGCGCCGCGGTCGCCGGGCTGCCCGTGCTCATGGTCCACGCCGCGCTCGCCCTGATCGCCCTGGCCTGCCTGGGCATCTACATGGCGCGCGTGGACCGGGCCCACCGGCTCATCCCGAACTGGGCCGTGGCCGCCCTGGGCGCCATCAACCTCGGCGCCGCGGTGGGCCTGCTGGTCACCGGATACGGCGCCTGGGCCCTCCAGGGGCTGGTGGTCACCGTGATCGCCGCCGTCGTGCTGATGGTGATGCACCTGATCGGCGGCACCGGCATGGGCGACGTCAAGCTCGTCACCGTGGCCGCCCTGGCCATCGGTGTCCACGGTCCCGGTGCCTGGGTGCTGGCCATCCTGGCCAGCTACGTGCTCGCCGCCCTGTTCGGTGCGGTCCCGGCCCTGCTGCGCGGCCAGCGCAAGACTCGCGTGCCCATGGCCCCGCACCTCGTCGCCGGGCACGTGCTCGCCTTGCTCGCCGTCCTGGGCTACCTGGCATCCTGACCAGGTGCCCCGCACCTTCTCCGCCCGCGACCGCCGTGCGCTGACCGGCCTGCTCACCGCCGGGCTCAAGCACGCCCAGCTCGACGACCTCACCGCGGCCCACCCTGTTCCCGGCGACCCCGGCCATGACTCCGGCAAGGCCGGTCGCGTGGGCCTGATCGTGGCCACCTGGCTCGCCAGCGGCGACCACACCGGACTCACCAGCGCCCTCGAGCTGCTCGAGACCGCCAAGCTGCCCCCGGCCCGCCACGCCGACCTCGCCCGCCTGCAACGGAAGGCCGGCCTGGACTCCACGCCACAACCCACGCCAGAAGCCGAGCCAGAAGGCACCCTCGCCGCGGATGGTGCGACGGAGTCGCCGCTGCCGGCCGCGCCGGCCGAGGAAGCGGCGCCGGCCGCATCTCCGCGACACGTCCCCCTGGTCCTCCTCCAGGACCTGGCCGAGGACCATCCCGCGGTCCAGGCCCTGCTGGCCGCCGGCCTCGAGGTCGGGCACCTCGAGCACACCTCGACGATCCCCGCCGACGCGTTGCTGCTGCACCCGGCGCATGAAATCTGACCCCGGAACGGGGAGGGACATCAGCGCCGGATGCCGGCCTTATGGGAAGTGAGGGCCGGCCACGGCCCCGACCATCTCCGACCGAGGAGCACCCATGTACACGATCTACACCAGCCCCGGCTGCGGCCCCTGCATGGCCGTGAAGGCCCACCTGCGCGCCCACAAGATCCCGCACACCCTCGTCGACGTCTCCCAGGACCCCGCGGCCGTCGAGAAGCTGCGCAAGATGGGCTACTCCAGCGCGCCGGCCGCCGACATGCAGGCCACGATCGACCTGGGCCCCGTCGAGGCCGGCGAGCACGTGCTCTGGGACCCCCACCAGGGTCACCTGCTGATCATCGGCGACCGCGACAGCGGCAAGAGCGTGATCCAGCGCGGGATCATGGAGACCGCGGTCTCCGTGGGCTGGCAGGCCTGGGGCCTGGGCCTGCCCGGGGAGCTGGACAAGGTCGAGGACCATCGGTACGCGCAGGTGGTCACCGCCGACGTCAGCGACCAGCTCGAGCGCATCCGTGCCGCCAGCGAGCTGATGCGCGAGCGCTACCACCTGGTGGAGGTCGCCTCCCTCGCCAAGGAGCGCCCCGAGCCCTTCCAGCCCATCGTGCTCGTCCTGGACGACTACGCCCATCTGCGCCAGCGCTGGGCCGACCTCGCCCCGGCCGGGGAGCACGAGGCCGACGTCGCCGAGAACCTCCTGCTGGGCATCCATCGCCTGGGCCGCTCCGTCGGGATCCACCTGAGCGTGTCCTGCCGCGGCATCGCCCACCACCTCGGCCAGTCCCTGGCCGCCGACCTCGGGGCCACCGTGGTCTACACCTCCCTATGGCGCACCGTCCCGCTCGAGGAGCTTAGCCATGCCGGGTGAGCCGGCCTCGAGCGGGCACGGTCCTCTTGAGGAGCCGGCCATCATCCCCCACCCCACCCGCGTGGGGGTCTGGCTGATCCCGGACACCGAACAGGGGCGGGCGGTGATCGCCCAGGTGCCGGCCGCCCGCCAGCCCTGGCCGGCAGAGCGCGCCCACGCCCGCATTCTGGGGAGCAACGCACTCGGCATCCTCGCCGGCTACACGGTCTTCATGGCCGCCCTCGCGGTGATGGACCAGGATCTCGGGCTGCCGCTCTGGCTCCTCTGGCTGCTAATGGCACTGATCGCCTTCCGCGCCGTCTGGTCCCTCACCGTCAAGGCAGTGAAGGCCGTCTCCCAGTGCCGGAACAGCCGCGCAAGACGACTCCTCGAGGGATCAGGGATCGCATGCCCGGCCCCGTTGCCGCTCTGGGGTCCCGAGGGTGAGCACTACGAGACCTTCCTGCACCAGAGCGCCCACGTCCCCTTCCAGCTGGATCCGGTGCCGCCGCCGAAGATGACCACGCTGGCCCACCTGCCGCCGCGGGAACTGTCGCAGGCCTGGCGTGAGGCGCGGTCACCGGACCACGCGATCTGACCCCTCGACGAACTGACCCATGCCCCAGGAACGGAGCCAACCCATGCCCACCACCACGCTCTCCCCCTCCCAGCTGCGAGGACGCTGGGCTGCCGCCCGCGGCCTCCAGCTGACCACCGACGTCGCAACGCTCGTCCTCCTCGCCAACATGGCGGCGCTGCCCGCCCTGACAGGTGCCCCCGACCCGTCCCTCGTCGCCCTGGCGGCTGCCGTCCTCGCGGCCGCCGCGCTCGCGACCCTGACCTCGCGGGCGTGGAACCGTGCGGCCCCCGCCGGATCCGCAGCCCGCGCGATCATGGCGACCGCCGACCGAGCCGTCTTCCTGCTCCGCGACGTGGCCATGGCGGTCGCCGGAGTGGTGATCGTCGCCCGGACCGGCCACGCGGGGGAGGTGATCGTGGGCCTGGCCGGCGCCGGCGCTCTGGTGCTCTGCGCAGGGGGGATGGGGCTGCGCATGGCCCGTCGGGGCATCCCCACCGGGTGGGACCTGGCGGTCCAGATGAGCTCGCTCCTGCCCTGGGCGGTGTGGACGGCCGTCGGCGCCGACCAGGGCGTGCACCTCGGCTTGACCCTGGGCTGGATCCCCGTGATCTGCTGGCTCCTCGCGCGCATCGTCAAGCAGCTGCGGGCCATCCCGGCGGCGCAGCCTGCGGCCTGAGAAGGGGGACCTGGTGCAGCTCGACGCCGACCTCCACGACACGTCCCCGCCGGTGCCGCTGCCCGGCCAGCTCGATGGGCTGGACCTGCTCCCTACCGAGGAGGCTTAGCGCAATGTAGGGTTGCCCTAACTGTCAGATCGACCGGAGGTCCCCATGGCCTACTCCAACCGCGAGCGTCCCGGAGGGCGCGCTGGCCTGCGCGACAACACCCCCACCACGTTCCGCCCCGTGGCCTACCGCAACCTCGCCGCCCGCAAGAACCTGTGGGCGGACTACACCACGGGCCGGGGCGTGTTGGACAACGGGCAGGCGGTGCCGCCGAAGATCGGCCCGCGTCGGAAGAACCCGAACCTCACCGACATGCTCGACACTGCGGCCGCCGTCGGTGTGGACCGGATCTTCTTCACGGGCAAGACCCCGGTGGCCACGCCGGGCAAGCGCCACTGGCTGCTGGTGCAGACTCCCGGCTGGATCGACGGAGGACACAACCTCGGCTCCCCGGCCACCGGCCGTTTCGAGCACCGCCAGACCGGCAAGCGCATGCTGGTGCAGTTCGTCTCCGGGTGGTTCGGCGACGCCCCGCTGAGCCCGGAGCAGGCACGCCTGGCCTGGCAGGCCACCGAAGGCATCATCGGTGCGCACTTCCGCGGAGCCAAGCTCATGGACAGCCCCACCGCCACCGGCGCCAACCTCTGGGCCCTGACCCTGCCGAAGAACCTCGAGCCGTACCCGCTGACCGAGGACATCGCCGAGGAGCTGCACCGCACCTCCGGCCAGCACCACGTCGAGCACCTCGTGGCCGGATCCTCCTCGGACACTCACCCGGACTGCATCCCCCTGCACGACCCGGCGAAGACCCCCAAGATCGACGGCTTCGCCTACGTCGACGGCCGCTTCATGTACGGAGCCATGTGCAGTGAGCTGGGCATCGGCCCCGGCTACCGGCTGCGCCGCGACGACACCGCGGACATGCTCCGGGAGAACCCCTACGCCCGCGCTCGCGTGCACGTGCAGTTCAAGGTCCCCGACACCTGGGACCACATCGGCCTGATCGGCGTCCAGCACGAGAAGGCTTCCGAGGGCTGGTACTGGCCCAACCGCCCCGGCGCCACCGGGAGCGCCTGGATCGACGCCGCCGAGTTCTTCGTCGCCGCCCGCCACGGCTGGCAGCTGGACCCCATCGAGTCCGTCGCGTTCACCACCGATGTCCCCGGCGCCCGCGACCGCGACCGGCGCGTGCGTGCACGCCCGCTGGACACCTGGAAGGACAACCTGGTCAAGGCTCGCGCCGCCGTCGCCGGCGACCCGCTGATGGACGAGATCATCAAGACCGCCGTCTCCGCGGCACTGCGCTCGATCCTGATCAACACGATCGGCAACTTCGCGGCCCGCGGGCGCGTGCAGACCCACATCACCTTCGACCCCAAGGAGGTCCCGGCCAACGCCCCCGACGTCAAGCAGCACGGCAAGGCCTTCATCTGGACCACCAAGCCGCGCTTCGACGGCCAGGCTCAGCGCTACTACCACCCCGAGTTCGCCGTGCAGGTCTGGGGCCGGGCCCGGGCGCGCATGCTCTCCGGACCCATGGCCGGTGGCCTCCAGGGCGGGGCCCTGCACGTGCCGGCCCACACCCTGCTGGGCGTGCGCGGCGACGCGATCTACACCACCGAGGTCCCCTCCTGGTCCCTGACCGAGGAACGTGGCGGCGGCGATGACGGCCGGGTGGGACGCATGCGCCTCCAGGGCTACGTCCCCGGACCGCTGAAGATTCCCGCCGACGAGACCGCCCGCAACAGGCTGCGCGCCAAGGCCGCGCGCCTGGGCGTGGACGCCGCCTACTCCGAATACGAGATGCAGGCCGCCCCCGTCGACGGGACGGACTACCTGCCCGGCGACGACGAGCAGGAGGCCGACGGTGAGTGACCCGGCACAGCTGAGCCCCGCCGAGCTCGTCACCCGGGTGCGCTCGGCCTACGGACTCACCTGGGCCGAACTCGGCGCGGCCATGAACCGCTCCCCGCGCATGATGCAGAAGATCGCCCGCGGGGAGACCTCGGGTGAGTCCTACCGGGACGCGCTGACCGAGCTACACGAGACCGGCGCCGTCTCCAAGGCACCCCGGCGTCGACGCAACGCCGCCGGCAAGATCGTGCCCGTGCGAGCCAAGCGAGGTGCCAAGAAGCCCACCGTGGTCCCCAAGGACACCCGGCGCGGGCCCTCCCTGACCCGCCACTCCACCACGACCACCCACCTGCCCGACGGCAACCGCATCGTGCGGATCCAGCTGCCCAAGACCGTCGGATCGCCCGAGCGCGGGGCCGGCCTGCACGCGGCCCGCATGTCCATCGTCAACGTCGCCCGCGGCGCCCGCCACCAGGACAAGCGCGTGCACATCCGCGCCACCGTGGACATCGGCGGCGGCCGCACCCGCACCTTCGACGTCGGCTCCAAGGGCGGCTACCTGGCCGCCGACGTCGTCTCCGACGTGCGCGACCGCAACGGCGGGGACATGGGCGGATGGATCGCCTCCCAGATGGGCGACCGCTACGCCCGCGACGCCGTCACGCAGGGCCAGCTGGTGGGACTGTCCGTGACCAGCTTCAACGCCGTGCGCTCCAAGGAGGAACGCGTGGCCCAGGATGAGGCCGGCGCCCGCCGGTGGGGACGACGAGGAGGACGCACCCGATGGGGATGAATCAGCACGAGAAGCCGGCCCCGCCGGCACGCCGGTGGGACGAGGCCCTGGACCCCCACGCCCACCAGGGCCCCTACCGGCCCCCCGCGGCACTGCTGGACATCCTCGCCCGCGCGGCCGGGGCCAACTCCTACGAGGCGGCCACCACCGCCGTGCGCCACCGCGCGGCCAGTGCGGCCACCGAGCTGCACGAGGCGGGCCTGGACCCGCGGGTGATCGGCCTGATCGCCGAGCCGCGGGTCAACGAGCTGCTGGGCGTGGCCGAGCGCTCGGCCCGCTCCCTGCGCCAGCGCGACCGCCAGTTCCCCGAGCCGGTCACCCGCGGCCGGCTCTGGTGCGAGCCTGACGTCGTCGACTACCTGGCCTTCAAGCACGAGACCTCCCCCCGCCCCGGAGCGCTGCACAGCGCGCGTGTGGCCCAGCGTGAGCAGGCCCAGACGCGCGGAGCCCGCCCCTAGACTGACCGGCATGAGCGAGGACTTCACCGACGGCACCGGCCTCTGCCCCCACTGCGGGCACCATGTGGCCGCGACCTACGCCGGCAAGATCCAGGTCAGCCCGCGGTGGGACATCAACTACGCGCGACGCTCCTCCGTGGATCCGGCCTCGGCGGCCCGTATGCCCGAGGCGAGGGACACGATCGCGGGCTACGCCTGCCAGTTCTGCCAGGGACCGATCGCCTTCCTCGAGCACTGGCAGAAGGTCGAAACCGACGCCGCCGGGCATCCGTCTCTGGAGCGCGTCAGACGGACGATGATCGTCCCGGCCAAGCCCCCGCGGCAGCTACCCGAGGCCGCCCCAGCGGGCGTCGCCTCGCTCTACGAGGAGGCCAGCATCTGCGAGGACGCCGGGGCACTGCGCGCCGCCGGCGTGCTCTACCGCGCGGCCACCGAGGAGATGGTCAAGGACCAGGGCGGCACCGGCCGGGACCTCAAGGCCAAGATCAACAGCCTGACCCCGCGGCTGGACGCCGAGGTGCTGGAGGACCTGCACGAGTCCCGCATCGTGGGCAACGACAGCATCCATGCCGGCGTGCAGTACGCCGCCGAGGAGATCGCCGACGTCGCCGAGCTGCTCTGGGAGGCCGCCTTCGTCCTCTACGAGCAGCCGGCCCAGAAGGCCAGCATGCGCGCGGCCCGCAAGGCCCGCCACGACGCCGCCCGCAGCCCGCGCGCGGCATCGTGATCCCGGTCTACGAGCCGCCGGCCTTCCGCAGCCCCGAGGAGGTCCACTCCGCGCTCTACCAGGACGCCCCCTACGTGCGGGTCATGCTCCCCGACCGAGGACGGGTCGATGCGATGGCTGCCCGCTGGTCGAGCACCCATGTGCTGATCGCCTGGGAGGAGCCGCCCGACACCGAACGGTTGCAGGCATGGGTGCCCGCTGGGTGGGTCACCCGCATTCGGGCAGAAGAATCGGCCTGGCGCGCCCCCTACGGGCGCACGCACGGCTAGGGTGTGTCTGAGAAACCGTCCAGTCGGGTATGCCAGAAGCGACCCCCTGTCCCTCAGGGGATGGTGGGGGCGTTGTCCTGGTGTGAGGGCGAGGTCCTGATCCTTCAGAGGCGGCATGGCGGTCCGTCGTGCGGGGGTCAGATCAGCGGTGCGGCGCTCACGGACAGGTTGGTGCCCACACCCGTGGCGTTGAGGTAGACGACGGTGGTGCCGTAGCCGGAGACCGTGATGGACCGGTAGAGGGAGATGGCCGTGACGGCGGTCGAGCTGGCGCCCGTGGACCCGGCGACGCTGTAGGGGGACTGCCCCGTGGTGCCGCAGGCCTCAGTGCGGTCCAGGCCGAGCCGGCAGGTACCGTCGGTGCGTCCTACGGATCCGTTGGCCGGGACGGCGAGGCCGTTGGTCGCGTTGTAGGTCTTCCCGTTGTTCAAGGCGATCCGGGAGGTGCCGCCGTTGCTGGTGGAGGAGACGGATCCGGTGCGCACCCCGCAGGCCGCGGCCTCGTCGCTGAGGCGGAAGTCGAAATCGAGGGCCACCTGCTTGTTGGACAGCCTGCCGAGCGTCTCGTTGGTGATGCGCAGGTAGGTCAGGGTGAACGCCGAGGCTGGGAGGGGCTTGCCTGCGGTGTACCCCGCGCAGGAGGAGGCGGCCATGGCGGGCGCGGCCGTCGATGCGGCCACGGCCGGCACGGCCCAGGCGAGGCCGGTGGCTACTGAACGGCGGGAGATTTCCATGAGGGGTACTCCAGTTAGGGCACACAAAAGAATTCAGGTGCACACGATTAGGTTCGTGAAAGCAGGAGTGTTCGGCTACGGCCGTCGGTGCATCTGAGACTGCCGGGGTGCCGGGGTGTGGTCAGACCACCTGTCTCCTCAGAGTTCAGGTATGTTAAATCTCATGCATGCATCGCCATTGGAGCCTCGGATGACCGCCGGTGTGGATCGGCCGGCGGATGGCAAGGTCGCCGTGGAGAGGGTGGATCGCCCCGGTCGTCGGGGAATGCGGCTGCTGGGGCCGGCCTTCGTGGCGGCGGTGGCCTATGTGGACCCCGGCAATGTGGCTGCGAACCTGACGGCGGGGGCCCAGTACGGGTACCTGCTGGTCTGGGTGCTGGTCGCAGCGAACCTGATGGCCATGCTCGTGCAGTACCTCTCGGCGAAGCTCGGGCTCGTCACCGGCCGCTCGCTTCCGGAGCTGCTGGGGCACCGGTTGCCGCGCGGGCGGCGTTTGGCGTACTGGGTGCAGGCGGAGATCGTGGCCGCCGCCACGGATCTGGCCGAGGTGATCGGAGGGGCCATTGCCCTGCACATCCTCTTCGGTATCCCCCTGCTGGCCGGCGGGGTGATCGTCGGGGTGGTCTCGATGATCCTGTTGGGTGTGCAGTCCCGGCGCGGGCAGCAGCCCTTCGAGTTCGTCGTCGTGGGCCTGCTGGCCGTGATCACCCTCGGGTTCGTCTCGGGACTGTTCTACGGGCCCATCTCCTGGGGTGAGGCCGTGGCGGGCATGGTCCCCCGGTTCGAGGGAACCCAGACGGTGCTCCTGGCGGCCGGCATGTTGGGGGCCACGGTGATGCCCCACGCGATCTATGTGCACTCAGCTCTGGCGCGTGACCGCCATCAGGGGGCCCACGCTCATCCGGGCACCCTTGGCAGGCTGCTGCGGGCCACCCGGTGGGATGTGGGGCTGTCGCTTCTGGTGGCAGGGTCGGTGAACATCGCGATGCTGCTGCTGGCGGCGGCCAATCTCTCCGGGGTCTCCGGGACGGACAGCATCGAAGGCGCCCACGCGGCGATCACGACCGCACTGGGGCCGGCGGTGGGCGTGCTCTTCGGCGTCGGCCTGTTGGCCTCCGGGCTGGCCTCCACCGCGGTGGGCTCCTATGCGGGGTCGGAGATCATGGGCGGGCTGCTGCGCTGGCGCATCCCTCAGATGCTGCGGCGGGTGCTCACGCTGATCCCCGCGCTGCTGGTCATCGCCTCCGGGGTGGACCCCACCTGGGCGCTCGTCCTCTCCCAGGTGCTGCTCAGTATCGGCATCCCCTTTGCCATGATCCCCCTGGTCCGACTGACCGGTGCCCGGGCCGTGATGGGCCGACACGCGAACTCCACGCCCCTGCAGACGGTGGCATGGGTGGTCGTGGCTCTGATCGTGGCCCTGAACGCCGTGCTGCTGTGGCTGACGTTGACCGGGCAGGGGTGAAGGAGGTCCCGCTATCGTGCAGGCCATGAGCCTCGACGAGATCACTCCGGTGGCCCAGGACTACCTCAAGGCGATCTGGTCCGCCACGGAGTGGGGAGACGCGCCGCTGAGCACGAAGAGCCTGGCCGCACGCATGGGCACCACCGCGCCCAACGTCACCGAGACGGTCAAGCGCCTGGCAGCCCAGGGCCTGGTCGAGTACCAGCCCTACAAGCCCGTGACCCTCACCGGGAAGGGATGCGAGCACGCGATCGCGATGGTCCGCCGGCACCGGCTGCTGGAAAGCTTCCTCGCCGCGAGCCTAGGCTACTCCTGGGACGAGGTCCACGCGGAAGCCGAACGACTCGAGCACGCCGCCTCCGACGAGCTGATCGAGCGGATCGATCAGATGCTGGGCCACCCCACGCACGATCCCCACGGCGACCCCATCCCCACTCCCGTAGGGCAGCGGGAGCGGCCGGCCCACGCGGTCCGCCTGGATGCAGCCGAGCCGGGGTTCTACCGGGTCCTACGCATCTCCGACGCCGACCCGCAGCGTCTGATCCGCTTCCAGCAGGCCGGAATCGTTCCCGACAGTGTCGTCGAGGTGGCCGAGGCCGGCCACTTCCGACTGCGCGTGGTCGCAGTCGGGCCCGTGGAACTCATCGAGACGGATGCGGCTGCCATCTGGCTGGTGCCGAGCTCGACTCGAGGATGAATCGTCCCCACCTTCATTGCGCAGCGGTGCCGCCCCGTCGAGAAGCAGGCTGTCCAAGGGGGTATACCCACTAGGCGCATGTGTCAGAGCCAGTTGGGTGCTGCTGGACAGAGGTGCCAGGGTGCGATCTTGCTTGACAGGGTTGCCCATCATCGCGCTCGACGGATTCGTCGATCCGGCCTTCTCCAACCGCGCGCTGGCTCGCTTACCCGTTGGGCTTGGCCTCGGATTCATGGACGTCATTCTGGAGTAGCGCGATGATCTGCTTTGCGGTTTCACTCCGGTGGTCCTGTGAGATGGGCCTGCTTCCGATCAGGTCGTTGACCCAGAGCCCGTCAGCAGCGAGCAGGGCGAGCGAGGTCATCTGGTCGCGCTCAGCTTCGTCTCGTTCGCTACGTCCGGTCCATCGGTCGATGAGGTCTTCCCAGATCGCCTTGTGCTGGGTGTGCTGGCTGTCGAGAATCATCTGGAACTCGGCGCGGGAGGCGGCTGTCGAACAAGTGAGTATGTAGGCGGTCAGGCGCTCCATCGGCGTTGCCTCAGCGGTCGGCTTTCCACAGGCGATCTCTAACTGCCGCTCCCAGCGATCAGCGAGTCTCTGGTGGATCGCAGCGATCAAGTCGTCTCGTGACGGGAAGTGGTAGATGATCCCGGCCCTGGTGATCCCTGCAGCGGCCGCGACAGAGTCAAACGTGACTGCTGTGATCCCGTCTTCCTCGATCACTTGGATCGCGGCGTCGAGGATCATGGTCTTCTTGCTCTCACGCACCATCATGCGCCCCTCCGATTGGTTCAGTGGTTTTCGGCGTACTCCATTGCCTCGCTGCCGCGCCCGTAAGCGCGGAGCAGCCGATTGGTCAGAGCGGCTCCACTAGCCAGCATGACAGCGAGGACGATCATCGTGACCAAATAGGCCGTGTCGTAGGCGGAGGTGGCGGCTGCGATCACGTCGAGATCTCCGTCGGCGATCCCGAGGGCATCGGCAATGCTCTCCCCCGCTGCGGCGGGAGTGCCATCCGGGAGTCGGACGACTGTGGCGTAGACGAAGGTCAGGAGGCTCCCGAGGAGTGCTACAGCCGAGAGGGAGCCCATCTCATAGGAGACTTCTTCGATCGAGGCCGCCATGCCGGCCTTTCGCGGAGGCGCGTTGCCCATAATGGCGGCGGAAGCGACGGCGAAGGTGCCGCCCAGGCCGAAGCCGGTCACGATGAAGCTGACGACCAGCAGGGGTAGTGATCCGTTCGCAGAGGCCAGCACGGCGAGAGCTAGTCCTAGGGCGGCGATGGCGAGGCTGCCGGAGATAATGATCCGCAGGCCCACGATGTGCAGGATCGCGGCCCCTAGGACACCTGAGGGCAGGGCGCCAAGCGCGATGGCTGCGACTAGCAGGCCTGCTTGCAGGGGGGTGAAGCCCTCGACGAGCTGGAAGCGCTGTGTGGTCGCGAGCTGGGCGCCAGCGATGGTGAACATCGCGAAGAAGGCTGCCAGAGAGCCGCCAGCGAAGGCGCGGTTGCGGAAGATGGAGAACTCGATGAGTGGTTCTTCCAATCGGCCCTGGCGTCGCACGAAGAGGACGAACCCGATGACTGCTGACGCCAGCGCCCCTGCGATCAGAACCCAGTTCTGTGGAATATGGGCCAGTTCCTTGATGACGAGCACGGTGCCCACCAGCCCGACCATCGCATAGAGGGATGAGACGAGATCCCACTTCTTCGACGGATCGGGATGGTTGTGCGGCGCGATGATTGCGGTCGCCACAAGTGCGATGGCAACAACGGGGACATTGATGAGGAAAACAGATCCCCACCAGAACCGTTCGAGAAGGGCGCCGCCGAGAATGGGTCCGAGCGCTGCCCCCGCGATCGACAGGCTCCCCCAGATGGCGATGGCGATGTTGCGCTCACGAGGATCGTCGAACGCGAGGCGGATCAGAGCAAGCGTGGCGGGCATCATCGCTGCGGCCCCCACAGCGAGGAGTGCCCTGGCGCCGATCAGGAAGGCAGGGTTGGGCGAGAATGCCGCTGCCAGTGATGCGGCACCGAAGATCCACAGGCCGACGACGAACATTCGGCGGTGGCCGATGCGATCGCCCAGTGTGCCTGCTCCCAAGAGGAGGCCAGCCATGACCAGGGGGTAGGCGTTGATGATCCACAGTGTCGAGGATCCGGACGCGCCGAGGTCTGCGGTCAACGTAGGCAAGGCGGTGTAGAGGATCGAATTGTCGAGGGTGATGAGTAGCAGGCCGGCCCCCACGGTCATGAGCAGCCACCACCGCCGCGGCGATGATCCAACGTCGTTCACTGTTGTACCCCTGTCCTCTGCCTGTAGTCGCATCAACGAAACTATAATAACAGGTTAGTAAAGTAAACGTCAACGCTCCGACAGAGGGATGCCTCACAATCCAGCTGGGTGTTCATTGCCCCATCCCGGCGTCAAGCCGGGTATACCCCTTTACACGCCCCGGGCCCGCACGAGACCATCACGTCAGAGACGGTCCCAAACCGGGTCGTTAGACAGAAGTGTCGGAGGGTCTAAGACGTGGTTGGACAGACCGTAGGGTACGTGCGGGTGAGCTCGGCCGAGCAGAACCTGGACCGCCAACTCGAGGCGGTGGGGGAGTGCGACCGCATCTTCGAAGACAAGATCTCCGGCAGCTCCCGAGCCAAGCGCGCCGGGTTGGCGGAGCTGATGCAGTACGTCCGTGAGGGGGACCTGGTGAGGGTTGCCTCGATGGACCGGCTCGGCCGGGACACCCGCGACTTGTACGCCATCGTGGATGAGCTCACTGCCAAGGGGTGCGCGGTGCAGTTCGTGTCCGAGCGGATCACCGTGGACAAGTTCGGCACCTCCCCGGTCGATGGGCTCATGCTGAGCATCCTGGCGGCGTTCGCCGAATTCGAGCGCCGGCGGATCAAGGAGCGTCAGGCGGAGGGTATCGCCCTGGCCAAGGCCCGCGGCAAGTACGTGCAGGCCCCGAAGATGTCAGACAGGGATGTGGAGCAGGCCCGGGCGATGATCGACATGGGTATCCCCAAGGCGGAGGTGGCGCGCACGTTCGGGGTCAGCCGGCAGACGCTGTACACCTCATTAGAGCGCTCTGTTGCTTAGGTGTCGGCGCGTGCAGGAACGCCGTCAGAACCGCACTGAGCTGTTCGGGGTTGTCTTCAGAAATGTGATGGCCCGGGCCGGATCCGCGTGGTTGGCCTCGCCCATGCGTTCCGGGCCGGGCCGGTACCAGCCCAGCGGGTCGGCCGTGATGACCGGTTCGGCCTTCGGGGAGACGAAGAAGAACCGGTGCCACCACTTCTGCGCGGATCGGGCGTCCGCGCTCCACGGCCTCGAGGCTGGGCACACCGTCCAGCGCGGCAAGCCCGGAGACCCGCTCGGGGTGGTTAAGGGCTGTCCGGCAGCCCACATAGCTGCCGCGGTCGTGCCCGCCTGCGGCGAAGCGTTCGTGCCCCAGGCGGGACATTAGTCGGGCGACGTTCTTGGCCATGGCCCGATTGCTGTAGACGGGGTGGCCGGGATCCGGCTCCGGCGTGGAGGACTGTCCGTATCCGCGCAGCTTCCGACAGACCTCAGCGATCCCCGCCGCAGCGAGAGCGGGGGCCACCACGCGCCACGTCATCAAGGTTCGCGGGTCCCCGTGCAGGAGCACGGCACCGGATCCTGGCCGCCGTGCGCCACGCGCAGACAGATTCCTTCCTGCACCTAGATGAGCTCCCCGGTGAAGCCGGCGATGGTCGTGGAGTCATGACGAACATCTGGGCCCTCCGGTGGGAATACCGCAAACCCAACTTCAAGGCAGACACTCTAAGACCAGTCCGGCAATACTCCAGCCACTTCCCACGTCTCCTCCATGACGAAATTCACCGGTGGGGTCGGCCCGGCGTAGTAACTCTCGAAGAAATTTCCATCCCGGTAATGAATACCCTTCCCAAGGACCCAGCCCGAGGTGGTCTCTCTCCAGTAGAAGGCAGAATCGCCGCTCCCCGCAACGTGTTGATCTACACCATGGACCAGGGGGAGCCCCCGCTTGGTGAAGTCAGTCGTGTCATAGACAGCGCCTACGAGGTCTGTCCGGAAATGGCCTAGCCGACGGTGCCACCCCATAGCCGAGTTGGCGAGCAGGTGCAGAACACTCTTGGTCTCGCGGAACTCGCGTTGGTCAATGCGTCGGCCCTGCGAGTCCAAAGCGGAGCTACCCGCGTTCTCCTCTTCTCTACTAGTGCGGCGACGCTCCGTGAGGTGCTGCATCCGCGGCTGCGCCCACTCGACCAAGGCATCCAGAACTGACCAGCTCTTCGCGGAGTTGATCTCAGTGTCATAGGCCAGCTCTCGACCATGGGCAATGCCGTGACGAGACAAGCTGCCGTCCGCCTGGGTGGCATGCACGCTTGCACCGTACGTCGACTGCAACGCTGCCAGGCCGGATGCGACACTTACGAGAAGACGGGGATCGACGACGTCGGCCCTCCATTTCTCTGAGGCGCTGAAGAATTTCTTACCCTCCGTGACGTCTGCAGCTATTCCTTCTATCTGAGCGTGGATAAGGGGGATGGAGGCCTCATACCGGCTGTTCTCATGATGCGTGGCAGCAAGGCGAAGCAGTCGTGCGCGCTCTTTATATAGGGGACCCATCTCAGGGTCATCGACCGCCATCGTCTGTACCCGAGCGCACACTTGCTTAATGCGCCATGAGCCCTCGTTCCGCCACTGCAGAGCCAGTTCCGCATCGGCTTCGTCCCCACGCCCCTCCGAGACGAGCTGGAGTGCTCGCCGGATGACCGCAGTGTCCATACCCATGACAGCCCAACCGCGGGGCACTAGAACCGTGAACGCCCCTTCGATGTCTCTGAGCACACTACGGAAGGCGGCCCCTGTCTGAGCAATTCGCTCCCATTCGGCCCCTAGTTCCCGGCCAAGCGCAGCTGTCCATGACTCCCCTGCGTCTCCGGGGTTGACGGCTTCCATGAACGAGCGGATCTCACCGAGAGGGTCGATCGCGCCCCAAATCTGCTCTTGGATGCTGCTGGGCGGGCTGGTCTGGTCCATGGTGACATCCTCTCAGGGCTGGGCATGTCTACGAAGACATCGGGATGGGTCGGGCAGCCTGTATGTCGCCACGCGGGCCTTGAAAGGATGGACGGATTCCGACGAGTCTTCTCTTCGCGTCCCCCGATAGTGCCGCTCACGCGCGTCGTCGACGTGGATGCCGGGGATGGTAGATCATGTTCTCTGTGGACAGAATTTCTTGGGACCGGCACTCCGGTGAAGATGTCGAGCATGCGGTAGCAATGTTTCTTGCACGAGACTTCCCGACGGCTGCAGAAAATATCAAGCCCTCACGAGGTGATGGGGGGATCGACATCCTCGTGCGCCTGGATCCAGGGTTTGCCGTGTACCAAGTCAAGAGCTTTGGCTCCGCGGACCAGCGGGCGAAGAACCTCACCTCTAGTCAGAAGCGCCAAGTGGAAGAGTCCATGGAAGCGTTGCGAAGTGATCCTAGAACTCAAGGCCTGGATGTTCGTCAATGGCACCTAGTTATGCCCTTGGACCCGACTTTGGAGGCCAAGAAATGGCTTCGAGAAACAGCAAAAAGCAAAGGTCTTCCCGAGCCTGTATGGCATGGAATCTCGGCATGTGATGCCTGGGCGGCGAAGTACCCCGATATTATTGACTACTACTTCGAAGGCAGCAGGGAAACGATAAAGGCCAAAGCTCAGGATCTTTTGAAGATATTCAAGCCGGACCCTGGCCAGGTGGCAACATGGGACCCGGTGGATACTCTGGATTACGTGCAGGGTACAGCTGAGACCCTAAGCAGGCAGGATCCCCATTACAAATACGGGGTCTCTTCCACACCAATCCCCGAAGGGGTGGCGGATATAAAAGAGTTCATTTCCGAGCACGTGCAGGCGGTCTCCCAGTATCCCGTTCCTATGATGGTAGCTGCTCGTGTTAGTGGACCCTGGATCAGCGTTCTGCAGGTGCACGCGAAGACGTCACTCTCCTACGCCCTTGAACCTCTCGAGGTGAAAGTGAGCCCCCGGTTCGGCGCGGAGAGTGCTCATACTGGGGTCTGGAAAGAAGCTCTAGTATTCGGCAAGCCGCTGGACCTGCCCTTTGGATCCGTCGACGTTGATCTTACTGCCCCGGGTGGGCTGGGTGGCCAACAGCAGGGTGCCGCGATACGCATCACCCCCCATGCCCCAACTGCTTCATCGAAGATTCGCGCCCGGCTTGTAGCTCCTGACGGTTCCAAAGCCGCTGAACTCTTGATGACGCAAGTCTTGGCTACCACCGGAATAGCGCAAGACGAACTCGGCCCCGTGGGGGCTTATAGCGAGTTCCATGATGAGCTTGGAGCCATCGCGCTGGCGGTGACCTATTCCAGGGCTGCGGATGAGGCTAAAATTAACATAGATGAGCGTGCCGATATGGTCGGGCGGGCGGCTATCAGAGTACTGCCGGTAGCCCAATTCTTGGCTAACGCGACAGAGCCTAATCGTCTACTCGTGGCGCCAGAGTATGGACCCTGTAACGAGGCTAAAGCGGTTCCACTTCCCCCTATGAATTCGGATCAACTCGAGCGTCACCGGGCCATCTTAGCGGTCGCCAGCTCGTTGGCGGCTCTGCAGCAGTTCACCAGTGTGGAGCTCCTCATGCCCAGTGACGAGGATTTACAAGACAGCTTCAGAGACATCCAGATAGCGGGCCACCTTGCACGGGGACACAAGGTGCACATCGTCGGTATGAGGGAGATTAGGGGACCATCTGACGCATTCACTAGCGACCGAGACCAGGTGCGATCCCGTTTCTCCTTTAGTATAGATATCTGTGGAACGTGGATTGATTTGGGGGAGGTCGATCAATTCTTCACCGGCCGGCGATGCGGTGACGCCCAACTCGCTGAAGACGGGCTCGAAGAATGCTGGCAAGTCGAGGGCAAACGCATCACCCTTCAAAGAGTTGCCGAAGGATAATAAAACCTGGTGTCGTGGCGAGACCCGGTGCGATTGGAGCTGACTGCGACCCGTGCGATCAGACGCCCATTTTGGCGCAGCGGGTAAAGAGCAGTCCCTGCCGCTCCAGCTCAGTCCGGCACCGGCGGGGTGCTCCCATGATCTTGTCCACCACGGTGTCGATGCCGTCGGAGCCTTCACCAGGGCCGGGTCCATGCTCAGAGGTGCATAGTGCTGGGCCAGGGAGTGCTCGGGATGGAGAGCCCGGGCTTCGAGGACCTTCTGGCCGGCCCTAGTTAGGGAGGCCCGTTCCTTGTCGGTGAGGGCGGGCAGGGGGAAGCCGTTCCAGGTGATCGTGCTGGAGAACGAGAGATCGGACTTCATGCGTCCTCCGACGGTCTTCATCCAGGTGATGAACATCGAGGAGGAGGCCACGGCGAAGACGATGCCGTCGGGGTCCACGGCGCCGTAGACCTTGTTGGAGATGGTGACGTCGGGTTCGAAGTGGGCCACGGGCAGGTAGGCGCGTGCTGAATCGCCCCGGGTCTGGTGGAGGCTCTGATCCAACGGGAAGGGTGCAGGCCATGTCAGCATCATGGAAGTACCCTGACGAGCTCCGCGAACGTGCCACGCGGATGACCCTGGAAGCCCGCCAAGACCCCGCCACGAGGACCGGAGCATTCCGCCGCGTAGGAGAACAGCTCGGGATCAACCCTGAGACGCTGCGCAGCTGGGTCCGCCAAGCCGAGATCGACGGTGGCCACCGCCCCAGGATCACCTCCAGCGAAGCCTCCCGGGTGGCCGAGCTGGAGAAGGAGAACCGTGAGTTGCGGCGGGCGAACGCGATCCTGCGCTCGGCCTTGCTCGCGGCAAGTACGTGCAGGCCCCGAAGATGTCTGATCAGGACGTGGAGCAGGCGCGCGTGATGATCGAGATGGGGATCCCGAAGGCGGAGGTGGCGCGCACGTTCGGGGTGAGCCGGCAGACACTGTACACCTCGTTGCGCCGGCCAGCCTCAGACTGAGCTCATCCTCGGCCGCCGGCGTCCCTTGAGTTTCTGCTTCAGTACGCGGGCGCGGCCTTGTACAGGGATTGGGCGTCTTGGGCTGCGTGGACGCCGGCCTGGACGACGTCGTTCTTCATGTCCAGCACCCGCAGCTGCCCCTCGATCTCAGCGACGGCTTCGATCCGGCCGAATGCGTCCCCGTGGGTCTGGGCGTACTCGGCCAGGCCCCGCAGCTTGGGCAAGGCGTCGGCCAGGTGCGTGCCGTGGGGGTCCACGATGTCCGCGCGGATCGTGCCGTCCTGGTTGGCGTGGAAGAACACGAAGTCCGGGCGCAGGGCCTGCCACTGGCCGGTGCCGTCCTGGTACGGGATCGCCAAAGACTGCTTGGAGGTCCGGGAGGGGTTGCGGTACCAGCCCCGGAAGGAGGGCTCGGCTGCTTCGGAGTCCAGTACCTGCCGCTCCCAGGTGTTCAGATCCACTGGTGCGGTGCCGTCCTCGGCGGCCATCAAATGCAGGGTGCGGGTCTCCAGAGGACGCTCGCTGCCATCAGGGAGGCGCTCCTGCTGGTCGGCCTGGGCCAACTTCGGGCGGGTCAGGTCCACACGTTCAGGTTGACGGGCCATCTCCCGCACCCGGTCGTAGACGGCCTGGCGCTCATCGCTCAGACCGTTGATCTGCACGCGGTGTTGGCTCAGCCAGTCCTGCACGAGCTTGTCGGCCTTGGCCTCCAGATCGGCGAGGACCTCGGGGGTGCGGGCCAGGGAGGCGATGATGATGTCCCCCTCGCGCAGGTCCAGCTCCTCTTCGTCCTCGGGGACGATGTGATCGATGTAGGCCCCGGCGATCCAGCCGGTGAGGGTGCGGGCCGCCGCGGCGGCGGCCTCCTCGATGGCCCGGTCATTGGCCAGCAGCTCCAGACTGGTGGTGCTCAGCTTTGCGGTGCCCAGCCGGCCGGTCAACCGCTGGGCCGACAGGGTGAGCACATCCTGGCGGGCCGCGGCGATCTGCTCGGAATACTGGACCCTGCATCCGTCCAGGAGCTTGCACATCGACTGTTTGGCGGTCTTGACCGCCCCGGGCAGCAGCTCGTCGTGGGAGAGGGCGTTGGCCAGGATGTCCAGGCGCTTGAGCGGTTTGGTGGCGCCCTGGGGGATGTTCATCGAGGGCAGGGCGTCGAACACCGCCCACACCTCTTCTGCCACCGCCGGGTTCGGTGTCAGGGTGACCGGGTCGAACAGCACCCGCCGGGCGGCCTGCTTGCCGGGGTCGGAGGTGGTGTCGTCCATGTCGGACTGTCCGCGCATCAAGGTTTGGGCGATGGCGGTGGAGGTGGTCTTGTCGAAGTGGGGCAGGAAGCAGTCGATGGAGTTGAGCACCTCGTTGCCTGGGATGCGTCGGGCCAGGGGGGTGCGGACCATCCGGCCCAGCAGCTGGTGGACGTAGGTGGCGTCCTTGTAGGTGCGGAAGGACATCAGCACTTCCGCCCTGGGGCAGTCCCATCCGGTGGAGATCGCCTCCATGGCCAGCAGCACCCGGATGTGCGTGGTTTCCTGCACTCGCTGTGGGGCGATGTAGTTGACGATCTGGCCGGGCAGGTGCCGGTCGGTGTGGGTGCCGAAGACGTGGGCGATGTCCTGGGGCCGTAGCTCGGGCCACTCCTGGTGGATGACGTCCAGGATCCGGGAAAGGTGCTCATCGGAAGGCTTGTCGGCGACCTGCACGACCAGCAGCGGCACCACCGGGTTCGGTTCGCCCTGCTCGGCGGCGTAGGCGGCCCAGGCCCTGGTGGAAGCCTTCGTGCGGGCCACGGCCTCGCGCAGCAGCGTGGTGTCGAAGGCGCCGGCTTCCTCGGGGATGGTGAGGACCACATCGTCCTTGAGCAGCCCGGAGGCCTGCACGAGCGCGGGGTCCACCTGCACGGGGGAGAGCGCGTCCCGGTCGGTGGCGTGGGCCATGGCCTGGGTGAAGCGTTCCACGGTGGCGGAGATCCCGAGCACGATCGGCATGGCCGGGGCCAGGGCGGTGCCGTTGATCAGGCGCTGGACGATGGTGGCCCGTTCCTGGTCGTTCTTCTTGGTGGTCTTCATGCCCCGGTGGGCCTCGTCCAGGATGAAGTACAGGGTTCGTCCGGGGGTGGCCACGGTGTTGGCGATGACGTCGTAGATGGTCCGCTGGGCCATGTCGGGGGCGGTCATCACCGGGGTGGCAGCGTTGGTGGGGTCCTGGGCCCCGCGCACCAGGCGGGCCCCTTCACGCAGCTTCTGAGCGTTGAGGAAGTACACCTGGCCGGCGGCGAAGGTGGTCTCGGCGAAGGAGTTCTCCACGGTGCGCAGCCGGCCATCGAGCTCGGAGGAGGCGGCGTGGATCCGGGCGCGGGACTGATCGTTCAGGTCCGGGTCGTCGGAGAACCAGAGCACGGTGGCCCCGGGGTCGGGGGCGATGTCCTCGGTGTACTGGTCGGAGCCGAAGAACAGGGCCTCGATGATGGCTGCGGCCATCACGGTCTTGCCAGCCCCGGTGGCCGCGGCCAGGGAGAACTGGGACAGGACGCCGTCGTCCTGGTAGTTCTTCCTGGCCCGATGCAGCCGGTTCAGGACCTGCTCGACAGCCTGGGCCTGGTAGTCCTTGAGGGTGTAACGCATGGGGGTCAGGCCCTCCGGTTGATCTGGAAGTTGTGCAGGTAGGACTCGTACAGGCGCACCGGCGTGGTGTGTTCGGGCAGCTGCCGGGCCACGGACTGGAAGGCCGCCTCGGAGTCGGTCACGATGAACGCCACCCCTACCTGGGGGTCGCCCTCCAGAGCGGCCAAGAACTCGGGGGCATGGTCCATGTCCTCGAGCACCCCGTAAGCCTGAGCCACATCCCAGCCTCGTTCCGGAAGGCTGGAGATGATCCGGCCGCGAGAGCCGGCCTTGAGCCAGAGCATCGGCGCGACCCGGGCGAAGGCACGGTTGCGGCGCACCTGCCGGGGCGCCTCATAGGTCAGGGTGAAGAACGCCGCGTTCTCCTCGAAGCCATCGGCCATGGGGAACTCGTCGGTGAACTTGTACTCGCCCTTGATCGGGTCCCCGGCCGGGGTCCTACCGGTGATCGCAGCGGTCACGCGGGGCTTGGTGACGTAGTCGCAGATGCCCCACTGCTCCCACTCCGCATCCCCCGGGCGCAGCCCCTTCGCCCGAAGACCCTTCTGCTCCTCAGCGGACACCTCGTTGTTCGTCACGGAGATGCACTGACGACGCCCACCGTCCTGCTTGTTCAGGCGCATGACTGCGTGGGCCGTGGTGCCGGACCCAGAGAAGAAGTCCAAAACGACCGCGTTAGGCTTAGTAGAGACGAAGAACCGTAAAGTGTCTTCCACTGCATAGAGAGACTTGGGGTAGGAAAACTTCCCCTTTCCAATCAGTGTCTCGATAAGTCGGGACCCATGTACGCCGGCATCGTGTCTAGGAATGTTCCACACGCTAGGCGGGACGAACTTCCCGGGGCCATTACTTGCCGGCTTGGTCACTAAAGAACCGTCGGCTTCACGACCCACCACAACATACTCCCCCGAGGCGACCCGATCTCGGTCACCCTTCTTGACGTAGTAGATTGCCGCCCTCCGCTTTTTCACCGGACCACTGCGCATAAAACCATCCCGAATCAGTTCGCGTGCGTTTGGCGCGCTGATCTGCCACCGACCCTCTTGGCCATCGCTTCGACGCGGCCATACTGCGATGGTCCCGCGCGGCGGCTCATGTGCGTTGGAAACATCTACATTGAGCGCCAATGGGTTGCCCACGGAATGAATTCCTGATCCGTCGGTAGAGACGTAAATCGGGTAAAAACCTCCGGGGCTGTAGCGTCGGTACCCTGTCGAATCGGTGCGGCTAAGGGATGCCCAGTGCATGGCCCCTCGCACGGTTTTCCCCTCAGCGCCTTGCGCGAGCCACATCTTGTCCAAAGACTGAGGTGCAGGGGCTGAGGCCCCTAATTGGACGATGAAAATGAACTCATTGACACGCCCAAACTCGCCCGAGCGGGCAACTGCGCGCACATTGATATTCGCGGAGATCATCTGAATGCGTGCCTCCGAGAAGACCTGCTCGAGGAGCATTCCGAGTCGGAGGTACTCCTTCTCGTCAATGGTGACGATCAGGACGGAATCCTCGGGATTGAGCAGTTCCTTGGCGATGAGGAGGCGGCGTTCCATGAAGGACAGCCACTTGGAGTGGCGGTAGTCGTCGTCGGCGGCGACATAGTCGTTGTTGTACTTCCAGTCCTTCGCGCCCGTGTTGTACGGCGGGTCGATGTAGATGCAGTCCACCTTGTGGCGGTGGGTGTATGTGAGCATTTCGAGGGCGTGGAAGTTCTCGGCGTTGATGACCGTGTGGAACGGTTTGTCCCCGCCGTTTTCGACGCGGCCTGTCTCGACCAGGCCCGGGTAGATCGGGTCCTCGAAGCGGGCGACGACCACCAGGTCCTCGAGTGCTGCTGTTGAGGTGGCCGGCTCGCGGACCTCGGGGTCGACGTCTGCTTCGGTCAGGTGGGCTTGCTTGCCGTCTGGGGTGCGTTCGAGGTCGGTGACGACCCAGTGTCGGGTGTCCCCGATGGTGAGGCTTCCGCGCGGGGGCAGTACCCGGACGGTGTCTCCGCGGCGCACGGGTCGGCCGGGCAGCTCGACGGCTTCGGGCTGATGGCGCTCGAACACGAGACCGAACTGGCTGCGCTGGGTGAGTTGACGGAACTCAGCTTCCAGGTCTGCGGCCAGCTGTGGGTCGGTCTTGTGGGCCTGGGCGAGCAGGTCAGTCAGTCGAGACACGGGTGTTCTTTCTCTGGGCCGAGTGGCATGGGGCGCTGTCCGCGCTAATCCTGCCCATCCTAGGGACCGGGGATCTCGTGCCGAGCAGGGGCTTCACGCGAGCTTAGGATCAGCTGCGATGCGACTTCGCATCGCGTCATCCGCTCGAGTAAGGAACTCGCCCATGTCACGACGCTCTCTGGCTTCTCTGGCCACTGCTGCTGTTTTCGTCGCCACCGCTGTCCTCGGGGGTGCGGGCCCGGCGGCGGCCGGCGCCACGTATTCGGCCCCATTGCGCACGGCTGTGGCGTCGTTGCCGGTGGCGGCGGAGAAAAATGCCGGTTATGACCGGGCTGCCCAGTTCGGGGACTGGAAGGATGCGAACAGGGACTGCCAGAACACGCGGGCGGAGGTGTTGATCGCAGAGTCCAAGACCACCCCGAAGTTCACGACGGCCCGTAAGTGCACGGTGGCCACGGGCAAGTGGGTGAGCAGCTGGGATCTGCGCACGCACACGTCTGCATCGACGGTGCAGATCGATCACATGGTGCCTGTGCATGAGGCGTGGGGCTCGGGAGCCCGGTACTGGACCAAGGCCAAGCGGGTGGCGTTCTACAACGACTTGGGGGATGCCCGGTCGCTGAACGCGCAGACCTCGGCGTTGAACTCTGCCAAGCAGGCCCGCGGTCCGGAGCAGTGGCTGCCGCCGAAGAACCAGTGCCAGTACATCGCGGACTGGACCGCGGTGAAGATCCGCTGGGGGTTGAAGGCTGACGCCACGGAGAAGGCGTTTCTGGTGAAGAAGGCCGCCTCCTGCGCGAACACCACCCTTAAGGTGACCCGGTACTGAGGCTGCACGGCCGCAGTGGTGCCCATCCCCTGGCCGTTGACGGCTGCGGGTGTGGGCGTTGGTCCACCCGGGGGCCGGCTCGAGGACTTGTGAATCGCCCCGGGTTTGTTAGAGGCTCGTAAGTGCCGCCCCGGCAGGCGCCGGCACGGGATTCTCATGATGGTAGACGGGGCGTGTCAGATGGTCTGTGTAAGCCGTACCGAGAGGAACGGTAAGAATCATGACCATGATCGACGAGAAGAACCCAGGCGAGCCCTCGGGCCAGGACCTGGTCGAGCAGCTGAAAGCCTCAGGGCAGCTTGATGCCCTGTTCGCGCAGATCGACGCGGGCGGCGTCGAGCTCACCGGTGACGGCGGGTTCGTGCCCGCGCTGGTCAAGGCCGCGCTCGAGCGGGGCCTGCAGGCCGAGCTGACCAGCCATCTGGGCTACGAGAAGGGCTCGAGCGAGGCGCCGAAGCACGCCAACTCCCGCAACGGGACCACCCCGAAGACCGTGGAGTCCGAGGTCGGGCCGATCGAGCTGGACGTCCCGCGAGACCGGGGCGGGTCGTTCACCCCGCGCCTGGTGCCCAAGGGCCAGCGGCGCCTCGGGGGCCTGGATGACATGATCATCAGCCTCTATGCCGGCGGAATGACGATCCGGGACATCCAGCACCACCTGGCCTCCACGATCGGCACGGACCTGTCGCACGAGACGATCTCCAACATCACCGACGCCGTGAGCGAAGAGGTCCTGGCGTGGCAGTCGCGGCCGCTGGAGGAGTTCTATCCGGTGATCTATCTCGACGCAATCCGGATCAAGATCCGAGAGAACAGCCAGGTCCTCAACCGTGCCGCCTACATCGCCGTCGGCGTGGACCTCGAGGGCATCAAGCACGTGCTGGGGATCTGGGTCCAGGACACCGAGGGCTCGGCGTTCTGGGCCCACGTCTGCGCCGATCTCGCCAACCGGGGCGTGCAGGACGTGCTGATCGTGTGCTGCGACGGGCTCAAGGGCCTGCCGGAGGCGATCGAGGCGACGTGGCCGGACTCGATGGTCCAGACCTGCGTGGTTCACCTGATCCGGGCCGCGATGCGGTTCGTGGCCTACCAGGACCGCAAGAAGGTCGCCGCCGCGCTGAAGCCGATCTACACTGCCCCCAACGAAGAGACCGCGAGGAAGGCGCTGGCCGAGTTCGAGGCCTCCGAGCTCGGCACGAAGTACCCGTCTGCAGCCGCGACCTGGGCGAACTCCTGGGAGCGGTTCATCCCGTTCCTGCAGTTCCCACCCATGCTCCGCAAGGTCATCTACACGACCAACAGCATCGAGTCGCTGAACTTCCAGCTACGGAAGGTGACCAAGAACCGCGGCCACTTCCCCTCGACCGAGGCGGCGGTGAAGCTGCTCTGGCTGGCGATCTGCAACATCGAAGACAAACGCGCCGCCGAACGCGCTCGGGACCGGGGCAAACCCGCCGGCCAGCGCAAAGCCCAGGGCCGGCTCGTCGAAGGCCAGGCCGTCACGAACTGGAAGCAGGCCCTCGCCCAGCTCGCCGCGGCCTACCCCGACCGGATCAACCCCTACCTGTGACCACCCCGCTTACACAGACAAGTTGACACGCCCGGTAGACGTCCTCGAACTCGACCGGAGGAACCATCCCGATCTCGCCGTGCACACGCCGATGGTTGAACCAGTCGATGTACTCCGCGACCGCGATCTCCAGGCCCTCGATGGACTTGAATGGCCCCTTGTTCCGGATCAGCTCCGCCTTGAACAGCGAGTTGAACGCCTCCGCGAGGGCATTGATGCTCCTATAGTTGTCAACTCGCGATCTGACCGGTGCGAGGGTTGGTCTTCACGAGGTGGTATACCTCGCGGATCACGTACTGGGCTGTCACCGAGCGCACCATCTGGGGTAATCCCACCTTCGTCTCCTTCCGCTGAGCCCAGCGACTACCCGCGGCGCGCACCCCACCATCGAGTGGGGTGCGCGCCGTTTTGTCGCCCTCGCCTGCGGTTAGGAGGAGTGCGGATCCGTGGGCGCTAAGTGTGCAAGGGACGTTCGGATTCACCTCGATGCACCGACGGGCTCTCCAGTTGGATCGTGGCGTGCTCGAACGCGATCGGGAAGTGCGTCCTGACGCAGACATGGACCTCTTCGAGGATCCGCAGTGCGTGGGCTGATTCGAAGCACTCCTCCCCGACGACGACGTGAGCCGAGAAGATCGGCAGATTGCTCCCGATCGCTGAGGCGTGCAGGTCGTGGACGTCCTGGACGTGGTCGAGAGCGAGGATGTGCTCGCGCACCTGATCGAGATCCACTCCCTTCGGGGTGTACTCCATGAGGATCCGCAGTGTTTCGGCCATGATGCGGAACGCCCGAGGCACGATCAGCGCGGCGATGAACAAACCAGCCAGTGCATCGGCCTGTTGGAATCCGGTCAGCTGGATCACGATCGCGGCCGTGATCACGCCGAGCGAACCGAGAGCGTCATTGAGAACCTCGAGGAACGCGGCACGCATGTTGAGGCTCGAGTCCTTGCCTCCGGCCAGGATGAGGATCGCGGCGATGTTCGCGACCAGGCCGATCACACCGAAGATGAGCAGCTCTCCTGAGGGGACGTCCGGGGGGTCGGTTAGTCGCGAGATACCCTCGACGGCGGTGTAGGTGCCGACCACGATCAGGAGCGTGGCCTGGGCCAAGGCTGCCAGTACCTCGATGCGAGCGAATCCCCAGGTTCGGCTGCTGCTGGCCGGGCGCAACATCATGGTCGCCGCGATCAGCGCGACCAGCAGTCCGGAGGCGTCGACGAGGGCGTGCGCCGTGTCCGTGAGCAGGGCAAGACTTCCGGTGACGACGCTCCCGATCGCTTGCGCGAGCACGATGACGGAGGTGATGGCGAAGGCGATGGCGAGTCGCGTCCGGGCGGTGCTCGACCCGCTGCCGCCGTGCGAATGGTCGTGTCCTGAGCTCATCAGAGGTCCCCGTCCTCGAGGTTCTCGTGATCGCGGTGGTTCTTCAGGGAGAGGGTGGTCCCGGAGGTGTCGAGCAGGTCGTCCGCCACCTCGAGCAGGCCCTTTAGTCGGGGCAGATCGGCGAGGGTGAACCAGGAAGCGCGGCCTTCAGTGCGCGCGGTGACCAGACCGCAGTCGCGCAGGCACGAGAGATGCTTGCTGACGGTCGACTGGGCAAGGTGCATGTGTTCGACAAGGTCGCGAACTCGGTGCTCACCGGTCGAGAGGTGCTGGAGGAGAGCCAAGCGTGTGGGTTCGGCGAGGGCATGGAAGAGCGCGGCATGACTGTCTGCCACCTCGAACTGAGGCTCGGCCGGGATCGCATCAATCGTCATATGGCGATGATATCGCCATTTGGGGTTCCGTAAAGGGGTGGGACGGGACGAGTCGATCCTGATAGACGCGCGAAGGGGTCGCTCGTGGCACGTCGATACACTCGATGTGAAGCGCCCTGGGTTTCGTTCCGAGGTCAGGACGCAACGGGCGCTGAATCCTGGTCGTGAGTGTAGGCCGTCTCAACTTCTGCGGGAGTGCGGTAGCCGAGGGTCTCGTGGAGGCGGGTGGTGTTCCACCAGTGCACCCACCCCATGGTGGCCAGCTCCACCGCCTACACGGACTCCCAGATCCGCTTGGAGTGGATGAGTTCGGCCTTGTAGAGCCCGTTCACGCTCTCGGCCAGGGCGTTGATGCTCCTATAGTTGTCAACTCGCGATCTGACCGGTGCGAGGGTTGGTCTTCACGAGGTGGTATACCTCGCGGATCACGTACCTCTTGAGGCAGCGAATGATGTCTCGCTTGGACTTGCCCTCCGCGGTGCGTCGTGCCACGTAGGCGATCGTGGGCTCATGGAAGCGCATCCGCACGATGACTGTCCTGTAGATGGCTGCGTTCAGCTGACGGTGACCGCCATGATTGATCCGATGTTTTCCGCTGCTCATCCCTGAGCCTGTAGGCACGGGGCTGATGCCGGCGAGCTTGGCGAATGCTGCCTCGCTCTTGATCCGTTCGGGATTGTCCCCGGCCACGATGAGGATCTCCGCTGCCGTGTCCACGCCGATCCCGAACTGGTCGAGCAGGTGCGGCGCACGCGCGATCACGAGCCCCTTGATCATGGCCTCGAGCTCGAGGATCTCCTCGTTTAACGACAGCCACCGCCTGGCCAGCGACCGGAGCACATGACGATTGGCCTCCTCCGGCGTGCTCAGCGCGCGGGGGCGCAGGGAAGCGCAGCGGCGGGCGATCATCTTCTGCGTCTTCCCCTGCAGTACCTTGCGTAGATTTTCTTCGGCGTGCACGAGCATCGCCTTCAACGTGATCATCGCTGCAGAGCGGTCTTTGACCGCAGTGTCGTGAGCGACTTTGAGCTGACGGATCATTTCCACGCTCCCGTCGGCGCTCTTGGGCGTGGCGGTAGCGAAACCCGCGAGGACTGCGCGGGCCGCGTTCTCAGCGTCCAAGGTGTCGGACTTCCCGTTCAACCGACGCAGGCGTCGGTCTGGGCGCGAGACTTCCACGACCTTGTGCCCCTGGCGACGGATGTACGAGGCCAGACCAGCCCCGTAGGAGCCTGTGCCCTCGATGCCGAACGCGATGATGGTGCCGTAGTCCGCGGCCCATTCCAGTAGCTGCTGGTAACCGGCACGGTCGGTGGCGATCGTGCCGGTCGCGAGAATCCCACCGATCGAGTCCATGACGGCGGCCACGTGGATGTGCTTGTGGGTGTCCACGCCGATCACGACGTGACCGGAACGGGTGGGGGCGATCTGGCTCATGTACGAGGCTGTCCTTCGGCTACGGGTGCGGGGGCGGCACCGACGCCGGTGGGCGGACAGGACTGTCACGGGGACACGGTCACGAAAATGCTCCAGGCTCCTATCAGGTCACGCCCGGACCGGCGGCAGTGGTCGTACGTGCCCGGCGGGCGTGTCAACTTGTCTGTGTAAGCGGGGTGGTCACAGGTAGGGGTTGATCCGGTCGGGGTAGGCCGCGGCGAGCTGGGCGAGGGCCTGCTTCCAGTTCGTGACGGCCTGGCCTTCGACGAGCCGGCCCTGGGCTTTGCGCTGGCCGGCGGGTTTGCCCCGGTCCCGAGCGCGTTCGGCGGCGCGTTTGTCTTCGATGTTGCAGATCGCCAGCCAGAGCAGCTTCACCGCCGCCTCGGTCGAGGGGAAGTGGCCGCGGTTCTTGGTCACCTTCCGTAGCTGGAAGTTCAGCGACTCGATGCTGTTGGTCGTGTAGATGACCTTGCGGAGCATGGGTGGGAACTGCAGGAACGGGATGAACCGCTCCCAGGAGTTCGCCCAGGTCGCGGCTGCAGACGGGTACTTCGTGCCGAGCTCGGAGGCCTCGAACTCGGCCAGCGCCTTCCTCGCGGTCTCTTCGTTGGGGGCGGTGTAGATCGGCTTCAGCGCGGCGGCGACCTTCTTGCGGTCCTGGTAGGCCACGAACCGCATCGCGGCCCGGATCAGGTGAACCACGCAGGTCTGGACCATCGAGTCCGGCCACGTCGCCTCGATCGCCTCCGGCAGGCCCTTGAGCCCGTCGCAGCACACGATCAGCACGTCCTGCACGCCCCGGTTGGCGAGATCGGCGCAGACGTGGGCCCAGAACGCCGAGCCCTCGGTGTCCTGGACCCAGATCCCCAGCACGTGCTTGATGCCCTCGAGGTCCACGCCGACGGCGATGTAGGCGGCACGGTTGAGGACCTGGCTGTTCTCTCGGATCTTGATCCGGATTGCGTCGAGATAGATCACCGGATAGAACTCCTCCAGCGGCCGCGACTGCCACGCCAGGACCTCTTCGCTCACGGCGTCGGTGATGTTGGAGATCGTCTCGTGCGACAGGTCCGTGCCGATCGTGGAGGCCAGGTGGTGCTGGATGTCCCGGATCGTCATTCCGCCGGCATAGAGGCTGATGATCATGTCATCCAGGCCCCCGAGGCGCCGCTGGCCCTTGGGCACCAGGCGCGGGGTGAACGACCCGCCCCGGTCTCGCGGGACGTCCAGCTCGATCGGCCCGACCTCGGACTCCACGGTCTTCGGGGTGGTCCCGTTGCGGGAGTTGGCGTGCTTCGGCGCCTCGCTCGAGCCCTTCTCGTAGCCCAGATGGCTGGTCAGCTCGGCCTGCAGGCCCCGCTCGAGCGCGGCCTTGACCAGCGCGGGCACGAACCCGCCGTCACCGGTGAGCTCGACGCCGCCCGCGTCGATCTGCGCGAACAGGGCATCAAGCTGCCCTGAGGCTTTCAGCTGCTCGACCAGGTCCTGGCCCGAGGGCTCGCCTGGGTTCTTCTCGTCGATCATGGTCATGATTCTTACCGTTCCTCTCGGTACGGCTTACACAGACCATCTGACACGCCCTGCCCGGCCGCGGGCCCGACAGATCAACGCCAAGACACCATGTGGGTCAATCGTAGAGATGGGTCAGAGCACCACGGCCAGGACTTCCTCATCCTCGCGGAATCCGGCCCTCAGAGACTGACAGTCATACGAGTCCCCCGTCGAGCCGACTGAGGCGACTGCGCCGGCCTGGGCGAGCCGCTGGGTGTATCGCACGGCGACGTACTGGGCGGGTTCAACCGGTCGTTGCAACACCGTGCGTTGAGAGCGAGCGTAGCTGCTCGGCGAAGACCTCCGCGGGAGTCTTCCAGTCCAGGACCTTCCTGGGCCTGTTGTTCAGCGTGTACGCGACTGCTGCGAGGTCCTCGGCCGACCATCTCGACAGGTCCGTGCCCTTGGGGAAGTACTGCCGCAGCACCCCGTTCGTGTTCTCGTTCGTCGGCCGCTGCCACGGCGAGTGGGGGTCAGCGAAGAACACCTTCGTGCCCGTGGCCATCGTGAACTGGACATGCCCGGCCAGCTCCTTGCCCCGATCCCACGTCAAGCTCTGACGCAGCTGCTCCGGCACCGTCGCCATCGCCTTGATCAGGGCCGCGGTCATCGCCTCGGCCCCGTACCCACCCAGCGACGGCCCGTTCTTCACCGGCGGCCGCTCACCCCATCCCTCCAGGCGGGGCAAGTGGACCAGGATCGTGGCCCGGCTCTTGCGCTCGGCCAGAGTCCCGATCGCTGAACGCTCGGTCCCGATGATCAGGTCCCCTTCCCAGTGCCCGGGCACAGCACGATCAGCGGCCTCGGGTGGGCGCTTGCTGAACACCACGTCCTCGGTGACGTGGCCCTGGGGCTTGTTCCGGGTACGTGCCCGCGGCTCGCGCAGAGCCCGCCCGGTACGTAGGCACCCGACGAGTTCACGCTTGAGCGCCCCACGCCCCTGGATGAACAGGGACTGATAGATCGCTTCATGAGAGATCCGCATGGACACATCATCCGGGAACTCCAGGCGCAGCCGGTGGCTGATCTGCTCAGGGCTCCACGCCGTGGACCACCGCCGGTCCGCCCGGCGCGGTTTCATCTTCCGCCCCTTGAAACCGGGCCCGACCGGTCCCGGCACGGCCACGCCATCGGGGCCCAGGACCACCCCGTTCAGGCGTGCCTGGACGTAGTCGTGCAGTCGCTGGTTCGTGGCCAGCTTCGCCGGCTTGGGCCGCCTGGCAGCTTCCTGGGCCTTCCACTGCGCCACCGTGGCCCGGTACTCCTGCTTCCCGGAACGAGTGGCGCAGTTACGGCGCAGCTCACGGCTGATCGTGCCGGGATCACGTCCCAGCGTGCGTGCGATCTGACGGACCCCCTGGCCCTGGGCATGGAGGATCGCGAGCTCCTCACGCTCAGCGAAGGACAGATACCGGCCGGTGGGCTCGGCTAAGGACAGCGGGGTCATCCCGCCAGCGTGACGGAACCAGCGCGCCCCGACGGGCCAGGACACGCCCACAGTCAGGGATGCCTCGACCGTGGTGACACCGGTGGCGATCACACGCCAGAACTGGCGTTGGACCTCCCGTGAGGGCTGCGGCCTGCCAGGAGAGCGCATCGGGGCCCGCAAGGCCCGATCCGCTCTCCACTGCCGACGTGTCCCCTCGGGCACGTCACTGATCTTCCTCGCCCAGTCCTTGCTTGCCATCGCCCATACCTCCAGTGATTCCGAGAGGGTGTTGCGACGACCGATTGAATCCACCCTGGACTCCTTTATCGCTGTGATGCCGTAGCCCGGCCACGTCTTGGCCTGCACGCTGACGCGTCCAGAACGCCATCTCCAACGCGTCCAGGGCCAGGTCCGTGCGCAGCGACTTCGACAGCTGCCAGCCCAGCACCCGTCGGGAGAACACGTCGATGATGAACGCGGCGTACACCCATCCGCTGAAAGTGCGGCAGTAGGTGATGTCAGCGACCCACAGCTGGTTCGGAGCCGCCGCGGTGAAGTCGCGCTGCACCAGGTCCTGACGCTCATCCGGGCCGCGGCCTGGGACCGTGGTCCTCGGGCCCTTCGCGCGGCTGATCCCGCGCAGGCCTGCGGCTCGCATGAGCCGCTCCACCGTGCACCTGGCCACCTGCAGGCCCTCCCGCCGCAGTTGCGCGTGGACCTTTCGGGCCCCGTAGACCCCGTAGTTGGCCTCATGCACCCGCCGGATCTCAACGAGCACCTGCTCATCGCGCAGGCTGCGCGCTGAAGGAGGGCGCGTCTTGGCCGCGTAATACGTGCTCGGTGCGATCTGCGTGCCTGCTGCGGAGAGCGTGGTGCAGATCGGCTCGACACCGAACTCGTGCTTGTGTTCGTCGATATAGTCCACGATCAGCGCTGTGGGCGGTCGAGCTCCGCCGCGAAGAAAGCCGACGCCGAGCGCAGGATCGCGTTCGCCCGCCGCAGTTCACGGTTCTCCTTCTCCAGCTCGGCCACCCGGGCGGCCTCGCTGGTCGTGATCCCGGGGCGGTGGCCGTGGTCGATCTCGGTTTGGCGGACCCAGTTGCGCAGCGTCTCGGGATTGATCCCGAGCTGTTCTCCCACACGGCGGAACGCTCCGGTCCTCGTGGCGGGGTCTTGACGGGCTTCCAGAGTCATCCGCGTGGCGCGTTCGCGGAGCTCGTCGGGGTACTTCCGTGGTGCTGGCATGCTCTGCATCCTTCCGTTGGATCAGAGCCTCCACCAGACCCGGGGCGATTCACTTGTGTTCGTACCCATGTCTGTCACGGCCACCCCTGAGATCCACAAGCGAATCGTGGGCGTGTTGCGCTTTTACCTGCACGGCGAGGACGACTGAGACGGCGCCGAACTACCTGAACGGAGAACGACCATGACCGAGAGCACGGGTCTTGAACACGCGGTGCTGGATCCCGGGCAGACGCCCCTACACGCCCGCGTCCTCGAGAGGGGGTGCTGAGGATGTCGCGCGCACCGGGGCGCAGGAGTGGATCGCTGAACGTGGTCGATTGGGTGCTGGGGGTGTGCGGGGTGGTGGCTGCTTTCCGCGCTGTGGTTGCCCAAGATCGAGCACCACGGCCCGCTGACCCACTGCCCGATGATGTGGTGGCTGCTCGTGCGAAGGAGCTGCAAGAGAAGTGGGCGAGGAAGGGGAGATACAGAGCGGCGGTTATCACGTTGTTGGCCTCCGTGATAACGGCGGGGGGTGCTCTGCTGGCGGCGGCTGGCGCGACCGCCGACGAGCCTGCATGGGTAAAGGAGTCTGCTGTCCTTGCGGTCTTGGCGGCAACCAGCTTGCGGGTGCTGGCGAGTCTTCGCCCTACGGGATGGAAGCGGTTTCCGTGGTCCGCATGGGCGACGATCCTTTACGGGTCTCTGTGGCTACTGGTGATGGGCCTTGCGGCGGAGATGTGGTCTGCTCCGGGCTACATCCTCAGTACTCTCACTCCGTTGTTTCTGCTCGTCGCGGTGGTAGTGCAGGACAAGGCAACCATGAGGGGCCAGGCAGACGCTCCCGAGACCTTTCGAGAGATGATGGTGGATGCCATTCCGCAGAAGTGGCGGGACTAGGTGTAGGAGGGCATGACGTTGTTGACTCGGGTCGGTGCCAGTGAGGCCGGAGGAGCGTCTCCGCAGGAGGTATGAGGCCGATGGTAGTTGTAGTGGTTCACCCACACCTGCAGGGCCTCACGCCGAGCTTGCTCTGAGGTGTAGGGGCGGGCGTAGAGGACCTCATCGACCATCAGCCGGTTGTACCTCTCCACCTTCCCGTTATGGCGCGGGGTGTAGGGGCGGATCCGGTGGTGCCGGCCCCCGAGCGAGACCACCTTCGCGGTGAAGTCCGCAGCCCGATAGTTGTTCCCGTTGTCCGTGATCACCCGGTCCACGGTGATGCCGTGGGCGGCGAAGAACGCCCGCGCCCGGCAGTAGAAGCTCACGGTCGTGGCCGCCCGCTCGTCCTCCAACGCCTCGGTGTAGGCCAGGCGGGTGTACCCGTCGATCGCCGAGTGCAGGTAGGTGTAGCCGACCCGCCGGCCAGGCCCGCGCTTGGAAGCACGGCCTGCTTCACTTTCACGTCCGTGGGTGCGCCAGCCGCCCCCGTCTGGGATCTTCCCGATCTTCTTCACATCCAGGTGCACCATGTGCCCCGGCCCTCTCGCGGTGATCTTCTGGGGTCGTTGGCGCAGGTCTTCTCCGGCCGGGGTCAGGTCCCGTAGGCGGGAGATCCCGAGTCGGTGCAGCCACCGTCCCACGGTACGAAGACACACCCGGTGGCCCTCGGAGACGAGGTAGTGATGGATGCGCCGTGCGGACCACTTGCGCTCCCGCCGCAGGGCGTGGATCTGGGCGACCAAGACCGGATCGAGCTGGGCAGGTGAACGGTGCGGCCGGCTGGGCAGGTCCTGAAGGCCGGCTTCTCCCTGGGCGCGGTAGCGGGCGACCCAAGTGGCCACCGTGGGCCGGCTCACCCGGAACTCGGCGGCCACGTGCGCCTGCGGGATCCCGTCGTGCAGGTGGCGGTGGACCATCCTGAGACGGCCGGTGGGAGTCAGGGGTGCGTTAGCGTGAGTCATGAGCGGGTCTCTTCTGGCAGGTCGGTGGTGTAGGAACTTCCATCCTGCGGGAGAGGCCCACTCGTCTCATCTCAGCCCGGTACCCATGTCAAGAACCTCATGACCCACAACAACTAGGGCGCGGTCAGCAGGGCGCCTGCGTGCGCGGGCACCAGCCCGTGGGCGGCGGCGTACTGGAAGCGCAGCATCTGGGCCAGGTGGGCCTGGGCTTGCATGAACGCGAGGACCTGAGCGGCGTCGGGCCGGTAGGCGGTGCCGTCGGCGGTCTGGGCGCACACCATCTCGGGGCGGTCGTGGGCGACCCAGCGGGCCACCTCGGAATCTGTGCTCGGCAGGGACGTGGTCATCCGCCCTTGCCAGGACACCTGGATCATCAGGGACACCTCCACCCTTACGTTGATCTGACGTCAACATACTAGGTGGGCTGGCAAGTGGAGGGCAACAAGCTCTGGACGCGCGAAAGCGCCCCGCGAGGTTCCTGCGACTGTCAGATCAACGGGAAAGCGGGGCGCTTCTGGGGTCCAGTCTAGGCGACCAGCGCCGCCGGCGGGAAGGCGTCCGGGGTGTCGATGAACCGCCGCAGCACCTGGCAGCAGTGCCACCAATGACAGGCTGCGGTGCTCGCATGCGCGCGCTCGCTGTCTGTCACCACCTCGCTGGCCTCGGCCAGGGCGGCCTCCAGGTGCTCGACCTCGATGCTCATGGCTCCTCCGATCCGCGGGTGTCCTTCACCGTGGATAAGGCCGTCGCGCGGCCGTGATGTCCCTTCTGGGCGCCAGGCAGAGCGAAGCCCTCCCGGCGCGGAGGGGGGATGGCCAGGAGGGCTTCTAAGTCGCAGGCCCTACGGGATGGGCTCACGTTCGACCTGTGCAAACCGTAGCAGGGGCAGTGGTGACGGGGAGGGAAGGTTGTGGATAAGGGTTGCGGGTGTATGGCATGACGCGTATGGTTTGACGTGTATCGCTAGACCTACGTGAGGTGATTCTGTCGCCTCCAGATTGAGAGAGCGCCCCCATGACCACCTTCTACTACTCCGTCAACGAGATGGCTCGGCAAGCCGGCTTCACCTCGCCCTCCACCTGGACCCGCATCAAGAACGACCTGCGCGCCCCCGATGCCGTCATGGTCAGCAAGATCCAGGGCGCCGGCTGGACCCTGGACAGCTGGGAGGACGCCGCCAACAACGAGCTGCACACCCGTCGCGAGCCCCTGATGAAGGCCATCACCCGCCTGCGCCTCGAGGAGGAGGCCCTGCGTCAGGAGTACGGCGTGACCGACCAGGACGAGCCGGCCGACCAGAAGGCGGAGGGCTGAGCCATGAACGCTATCGAGCTGAAGTGCCGCCGAGAGGCCCTCGGTCTGTCCCGCGACGCCCTCGCCGACACCCTGGGTGTCGCGGAGAAGAGCATCACCCGCTGGGAGTTCGGCAAGAACCCGCCGCGGGACTGGTCCTGGATCGACTCGGCCATGACCCGCCTGGAGGACTACCGCGAGCGCCTCGTGGAGGAGCTGATCGCCGAGACCTTGCGCGTGCATGAGCAGGCCGGTGCCGCGCTGATGTTGACCTACGCTTCCCGCGGTTCCTTCTACAGGTGGTTGCCGGAGATGGAGGAGCCGGACATGGGTGATGGCATCGAGGTGATTCCCGTGGAGCTGCACCGGGCGGCCACCGCCGAGGCCGCGCGCCGGCTGCGGGTGAGCCATGGGCTGCACGCCGTGATCGAGGCTGTGCCTACTCCGCAGGAGCGTGAGGGGGCGGGCTCGTGAGCGTGCGTCGATGGGTCTCGAGCGTCGTCGCCGTGGTGGCTGCTCTGGGTGTGGCTGGCGCCGTCGGGGGTGGACATGTGCAGGGGGTCCAGGTGCCAGAGGTGAAGCTTCCCAAGGTGGCGCTGCCCAGCGGAGTGGAGTTGCCCTCACTCGGCGACACGTCCCCGACGCCGGCGGCCGGCCCGGTCGGGGGCCAGCTCGAGCAGCTGGCCCTGACCTCCGCGGCACCGGCCAGCGCCTACACGCGAGACGCGTTCGGCCAGCGCTGGGCGGACGTGGACCGCAACGGCTGTGACACCCGCAACGACGTGCTGCGGCGCGACCTGACACAGGTGCAGATCAAGCCCGGCACGCGGGGGTGCAAGGTGCTTTCCGGCCAGCTCGTGGACCCCTACAGCGGCGCTACGATCCCCTTCTCCTCCCAGGACTCCCAGGCCGTGCATATCGACCACACGGTCTCCCTTGCCGATGCCTGGGCCTCCGGGGCGTGGGCGTGGGACGAGTCCCAGCGCACGGCGTTCGCCAACGACCCGGCGAATCTGCTGGCCGTGGATGGGCCGGCGAACACCTCGAAGTCGGATGCGACCGCGGCGGACTGGCTGCCGGACACCGTTGCGGGCCGATGTGAGCTCGTGGAGCACCAGGTGGTGGTGAAGGCCAAGTGGGGGCTGAGCGTCACCGAGCGCGAGCGCGCGGCGATGCGCAGGGTGTTGGCCTCCTGCCCGGCTGGGTGAGCGAGGCCGTAACGTGTCCGGGGGGTGGGTGACCATGCCCCTGAACGGATGGACGATGCTGGCGCAGGAGGAGGTGTGAGCGATGACGACTACCACGGGTACCGCCCTGGCCCCGAGGCTGCGCGCGTTCAAGCACCGCCTGGACCCCAACCCCGCCCAGGCCACCCTGCTGGCCCAGTACGCCGGCGCCGCGCGCGTGGCCTACAACATGCTCATCGCCCACAACCGGGCCGCCCTGGCCGCCGGTGCCGCCCGTCGCACCGAGCTGGCCGAGAGCGGGCTGGCCGGCCCCGAGCTGGCCGCGCGCATGAAGGCCGAGCGCGCCGCCGACCCCACCCTCCGCGTGGCCAGCTACCAGTCGTACTCCACGGCCCACCTGACCCCGCTGATCCGCCGCCACCGTGAGGCCGCCGCCGCGATCGCCGCCGGTGCCGACCCGGCCGAAGCATGGACCGACGAGCGATACGCCGAGCCCTGGATGCACACCGTGCCCCGCCGCGTCCTGGTCTCCGGCCTCCAGAACGCCGCGAAGGCCACCGAGAACTGGATGGCCTCCGCCTCCGGCACGCGCGCCGGTGCACGCGTCGGCCTGCCGCGGTTCAAGAAGAAGGGCCGGTCCCGGGACAGCTTCACCATCCCCGCCCCCGAGGTCATCGGCGCCGCGGGCACCCCCTACAAGCGCGGCGAGCCCCGCCGCGGGGTGATCACCGACCACCGGCACCTGCGCCTGGCCTCCCTGGGGACCATCCGCACCTACGACAAGACCAGCCGCCTGGTCCGCGCCTGCCGCCGCGGCGCCCAGATCCGGTCCATGACCATCTCCCAGGCTGGCGGACGGTGGTACGCCTCGATCCTCGTTGCCGACCCCACCCCCATCCGGACCGGGCCCAGCCGTCGCCAGCGCGCCAACGGCGCCGTCGGCGTGGATCTGGGCGTCAAGCACCTGGCCGCCCTCTCCACCGGCGAGGTCATCGACAACGGCCGCCCCGGTGCCCGCCAGGCCGCCCGCCTGACCCGCCTCCAGCGCGCCTACGCCCGCACCCAGCCCGGCTCGAACCGCCGCGAGCGCGTGCGCCGGCAGATCGCGGCACTCCATCACGGGATCGCCCTACGTCGGGCGGGGCTGCTGCATCAGGTGTCCACGAGACTGGCGACGGACTTCGCGGTGGTCGCCCTGGAGGACCTGAACGTGGCGGGGATGACCCGTTCGGCCCGCGGGACGCTCGAGGCGCCGGGTAGGAACGTGGCCGCCAAGTCCGGGTTGAACCGGGCGATCCTGGATGCCGGGCTGGGGATGCTGCGCCGGCAGCTGGACTACAAGACCTCCTGGGCAGGGTCCCAGGTGAAGATGATCGACCGATTCGCGCCCTCCTCGAAGGCGTGCTCGCGCTGCGGGACAGTCAAATCCACGCTGTCCCTGGCCGAGCGGACCTTCGAGTGCGAGGCCTGCCACCTGGTGATCGACCGCGACGTGAACGCCGCGATCAACATCCGGGCGTGGGCTGTGCAGGAGGAGCGTGGAGCAGGGGTCGAGCTCGCCCGAGGCCGTCGGGAGAGTCGAAACGGACGTGGAGCTGCTGTCTCGGGCCCGCCATCTGGCGGGGCCGCGGGGCAGGGGCGTGGAAGCGTCAAGCCCGCACCCCAGGGTGTGGGCATGTCCAGCCGGGCAACTGGCTGGTCATCCCAACCCCCCTCAACCGAAGGGGAAAGCGCAGAGCGCGGAGCATCCGCCCTGGCCAGGTAGTGGAGGCCCCGCGCACGCAGGGATGAGCCCGGCGCAGCAGTCGCCCACGGCGTACTGCACACGGAGGCCCCGCGCACGCAGGGATGAGCCCCAGCTGACGCGTGCGGAGATCCCGCTGTTCGAGGAGGCCCCGCGCACGCAGGGATGAGCCCAAGGAGAACTGACATGGCCGATACCATTCCCAGGAAGCCCCGCGCACGCAGGGATGAGCCCTACCCCCCGTCTAGGCCCCCTTGGTGACCACAGGAAGCCCCGCGCACGCAGGGATGAGCCAGACTCCCGGGGGCATTCACGGCTCCTGGGTTGAGCTGTCGTAGGGATCTGGGCTGGTCCCCGGTCCTTCCTAGACGCCAGCCAGTGCTCGTGGCAGCTGCGGGTGTCGTGGAGGTGCTGCGGGGACGTGTCGCGGTGTCCGCGGGATGCTCAGCTGGTGGGCTCGGGGACGGTGGCCTCGCACTGGACCATGGGCATGCCCTTGGGGTCGCCGGTCTGGGCGTCCAGGGGGGCGGTGGTGCCGTCGGCGATGATCTCGCAGTGCAGGTCGCCGGCGGCGGGCAGCTGTGGGACGTTGGCGATCACCTGGATCTTTTCACCGGGCTTGGCCTGGGTGCGCAGGGTCAGGGGGGTGGTGCCGGCGGGCTCGGCGGGGATGGTCTCTTTGGTGTGGGTGTCCGCGCCGGTGCCGCCCACGAAGAGGTTCACGCCGCCGCGGGCTGCCGTGGTGGTGGTGCCGTCGCGGGGGATCCACTGGATGCGGATCTGCACGTCCACGGGCTTGGCGGGGGCCGAGCTGGAGGGACGTGTCGTGGGGGTGGCCGAGCTGGCGGCCGCAGTGGGTGCCGTGGTGCTGCTCGCGGCTGCCGTGGGGGCCGCGCTCGCGCTCGTCGACGGGGCAGGAGCAGGTGTGGCGGTGCACCCCTGGAGGGCGAGGCCGGCCAGGGCCAGGGGGAGCAGGATCAGGGGGCGGGTGCGCATCAGGGGGGTCTCCTTCGGTGCGGGGCGGATCAGGCGTCCAGGATGGTGATGGTGGCCCCGGGCTCCAAGCGCTCGAGGTCGGCCGCGGTGAGGACCGCGAGGTTGTGCTCCAGGCTCGCCTCGCGGACGTCGCCGGTGTCGGGGAGGCGGCAGGCGCGGTGCAGAGACTGCTCCAGCGCGGTGATCGCGGACGGGTCGGCGTGGCGGACGTGGCGGATCAGGCCGCCGACGGTGCCCTCGAAGGACTCCTCGGAGCCGTGGGGGGTGATCAGGATGCGGGAGCGGGCGCTCAGGGGCATGGGGTCTCCTGGGGGCGTGGAGGTCGTGATGGTCATCCTGCCCGCCCTCCCGCCGGTGTGGCGGGAGGGCGGGGGAGGATCAGCGGATCACCAGGACGGGGCCGGTGATGATCTCGCGGGCGTCGAAGCCGGCGTCGTGGATCATCTCGGTGGCCGTGGAGTTGAACGGGCGGGAGGAACTGTGGCGGGCGTCGGCCCAGAGCGACCAGTCGCCGTCCATGCCGTCGTAGTCGCCGGGGTTGTAGACCTCAGCGGTGGCGCCCAGCAGGCGGTCGACGTCGGCGGGGATGGTGTGGAGCTCGACGTCGGCGGTGGTGCCGTCGGGGTGGATCATCGTGGCCTTGGTCATCGGAGTCCCTTTCGTCGGGGGTGCGGGGGTCCGGGTGACCCCTGCTGATGTGTATAACCATACACGCGCAAGAGTGACAGCGCAACAGGGGCGTGGGATTCGTGGGTGGCCCCGGCGCGGCCGGGGCGGGCGGGCCGCGGGGCCCGCCCGCCCGTGGGGCTCAGTCGTCGAGGCCGAGCCGCTCGCGCAGAGCCTTGGTGGGGGGCAGGTAGGTCTCCCCGTCGTCGGCCAGGTCGCCGGTGATCAGCACCGGGCCGACGATGACGTCGTCCGGGGCGAGGATGGTCAGCTCGTGGACGATCCGGTGACCCTTGGAGTTGACCGGCAGGCCGGCGATCTTGCCCTCCTCGTTGAGCCAGATGGTGTGGTCGCCATCGTCGGAGGACAGGGCCTCCACGTAGCCGCCGACGTGCCGCTGGAAGTCCTCCAGGCCGTTGACCTGCTCCTCGGTGACGTCGCCGGTGGGGGTGATCAGAATTGCGTTGGCCATGATGGCTGTCCCTTCTATGGGGTGCGGGGATCCGGGTGATCCCTGCTGATGTGTCTAACCATACACATACGCGGGCGGATGTGCAACACCCTGCGTCGCATCAGCCGCCGGCTGTGCCACGGATGCAGCCGGCCCCGCATCTCCGCGACACGTCCCCGGCGTGCCGCGAGCGCGGGGCCAGGGTGGGCCCCGCGCTCGCGGGCGGGCAGGGGTCAGCGGGCGGGGTTCAGGATGGACTCGGGCAGATGGAAGGGGGGCTGGTGGGTGCTGACGGCCTCGGCGGGGTCCTGGCGCATCATGCCGTGGGCCCAGCCGCTGAGGTCCCATCCGAGGTAGCCGGGGCGGCCGCCGGCGAGCAGGCGCAGGGGACCGAGGCGGCGGTGACGGTGGGCGGTGCGGGTCAGCTCGGCGAGGACTCCGGCGGGGACGTGGGTGTCCAGGCATCGGCAGGTGATCAGCACGTCCGGGTCGATCAGCGCGGGGTCCACCACGGGCGGGCGGACGGTGGCGGCGATGTTGGGCAGGCGCAGGGTCGAGTCGGCCAGGTGGAGGTAGACCAGCTCGTCGTCGGCCTCCACGGCCACCGGGTGCAGGGTGCGCTCGGGCAGGGCGCGCAGGGTCTTGATGAGGTGGTGGGCCTGGTCGGCGCGCAGCATGGCCCCAGACTCGAGGGGGCCGGTGCTGACGTCGAGGGCGCGGGCGCCGGCGCGGGAGGTGTGGGTGCCATCGGAGCCGGTCAGCTCCAGGCACTGCTGGCGGGCGCGCAGGATCACCGCGGGCGTCGGGGTGCCGGGGGTGTGGGTGGCGGGCAGGCGGGTGGGCCAGGCGGCCAGGTCCAGGGCTCGGTACAGGTGGTCGGCGGTGGTGATGATGCCCATGGGGCTCCTCCTTGGAAGGGGTGCTGGGGGCCTCATGCCCCCTGCGACGTGTCCAACCATACACATGCAACGGCGACTGCACAACATCATCCGCGAGCGCGGATCGGCGCGCCCCTGGTGGTGACGCGGAGCGGGCGGGGACGTGTCGCGGTCCCCGGCAGCCGGCGGCAGCTCCATGGAGCCGGCAGCTCGTCTCCGCGACACGTCCCCCCGTCCCCGCCGGCGCGAGGCCGGCGGGGACGGGTGCCGGTCAGCCGCGCGGGCTCACGTGGGCGGCGTGCGTGCGGCCCAGCGCCCAGTCGCCCAGGTGCCAGGCCAGCAGATCGTCGCGCTCGCGGACGGCCCAGGCGTCGAGGCTGTCCTCGGGGCCCATGGCCGGCCCGCCCGTGAGCAGGTCCAGGCACAGGCCGGCGTGGAGCCCCCACAGGGGGCCGGGGACGGCGCCGTCCGGGGTGCTCGGGGGCACCGGGCCGGCCATGTCGCGCGGACGAACGGCGAGCGTGTCCACCGGGGAGAGCGTGTCGGCCTTGTTGCTGGCGGAGGCGAAGATCACCCAGAGGTCGCGCACCAGGTAGATGCCGACGGCGTCGGCGCGCAGCTCCACGGTCTCGTAGGTGTCGTCGAGTTCGGCCAGGCGGGCCAGCAGGGTCTGGGTGCCGTGGAGCGAGAGCACTGCGAGCGAGGCCTCGTCGCCGGTGTCCGTGCGCGGGGCCGGGTCTGCGTAGGCGCGGGAGAAGCTCTCCCCTGCCGCGGAGTAGATCCGCAGGGAGCCGTCTGGCTGGAGGACCAGGCCCACGCCGCCGGCGTCGGGGTCCGTGTCTGTGGCGGCCGCGCGGGCGGCCTGGGAGCCGGCGTAGAGCGCGCGGGCGAGGGTGGCGGGGCGGTAGAGCAGCTGGGACATCGGGGGCCTCCTTGGCCTCGGGGTGCGGGGGGCCTCGTGCCCCCTGCGATGTGTCTAACCATACACACCCTGGGGGGGTGGGTGCAACACTGGAGCGCAGCGAATCTCCGCGACACGTCCCCCCAGGATCTCGGCCCGCGAGCGCGGGCCGGCTCAGAGGCCCAGGACCTCCAGCAGGGCGGTAGCGTCGGCGCGCGGGTCGCGCGCGGTCGTGGTGGTCTCCTCGTGGACGTCGTCGCCGCCGACCAGGGTCTGGTGCAGCTCGAAGCCGGCAGCGGTGGCGGTGACCGTGGCCCGACGGTGGAGCATGCAGAAGGCCCGGTGGATGGCCCACTCGGGCAGGCGCAGGGCCAGCGCGCGCAAGTGCTCGGCGGCCCGGATCATGTCCGCGCCCGGGGTCGCCGGGTCCAGATCCGCCGGCAGGCCGAAGGTGATCTCCCGCAGGCCCGGGTGCAGCTCGAGGATCTCCAGGTAGGCGTCATCGGCGGCGTCGCGGGCCTCGTCCGGGCCGGCGCCCTCAGCCTTCTCGTCCTCCAGCCGGGCGGGCCGCCAGGTGGCGGCCCGCCCGGGGTGGGTCAGGCGATGTAGACGTCGCCCTCGATGTAGCGCAGGCGCTCGCGGCCGTCGGGGCTGGTGAGGGTGTAGGCGTAGTGGGCTTCGTACTCGCTCACGGTCCATCCGGCATCGGCCAGCGCGCCGGAGAGGGTGTGGTCGGCGTTGGCGCCGGAGTAGAACGCGTCGCCGACAGAGCCGGGACCGTGGGGGTCGTACTGGTGCAGGACGTCGATGACGCCCTGGGCGGTGGTGGGCTCGTGCAGGCGCAGCATGGCCTCGGTGATGCGGATCTGGTCCCAGTAGTCATCCATGGCGGTCTCCTTGGTCGGGGTGCCGGGGGCCTCGTGCCCCCTGCGACGTGTTCAACCATACACGTATACCGGCGGCAGCACAACAGTATCCGCGAGCGTGGATCGGTGCGCCCGTGATGGTGTCGTAGAGCGAGCGGGGACGGGTGCGGGTGTGGTTAGCGGGAACGGGTGGGGGGCAGTTCGAGCACTTCGAGCAGGTCGCGGCTGGCTAGGTGGTGCAGTCGGGTGATGCGCGGAGGGAAGGGCCATGGGCGAGGGTGGATGTGCCCAAGGGCGTACAGGGGCTCCGGGGGCGTGGCTGGCTCGTGTGTGGTCGTCTCCCGTGTGGTGGAGGCGTTGGGGTGGGCGCGTTGCTTGGGTGGGAGGGGTTCGAGAATGGCGATCACGTGGCACTCCAGTGGAGCGGTGAGCAGGCCGCTGTGGACGCGAACACGGGTGCCCTTGGGTAGGGGGGAGGTGGTGGCGGTCATGGTGCCCTTCTTGGGTGGGGTGATGGGGTGTGGCTTCTATTAGACGCTCGCGGGCCGGTGTGTCTAGGTGTAGGAGGGCATGACGTTGTTGACTCGGGCCGGTGCCAACGAGGCCGGAGGGGCGTTCCCGCAGGAGGTATGAGGCCGATGGTAGTTGTAGTGGTTCACCCACACGGCCAGCGCCTCACGCCGAGCTTGCTCTGAGGTATACGGGCGGGCGTAGAGGACCTCATCGACCATCAGCCGGTTGTACCGCTCGACCTTCCCGTTATGGCGCGGGGTGTAGGGTCGGATCCGGTGATGCCGGCCCCCGAGCGAGACCACCTTGGCGGTGAAGTCCACGGCCCGGTAGTTGTTCCCGTTGTCCGTGACCACCCGGTCCACGGTGATGCCGTGGGCGGCGAAGAACGCGCGGGCCCGGCAGAAGAACCCGATCGTGGTCACCGCCTTCTCATCCTCCAACGCCTCGGTGTACGCCAGGCGGGTGTACCCGTCGATCGCCGAGTGCAGGTAGGTGTACCCGACCCGCCGGCCGGCACCACGCTTGGAAGCACGGCCTGCTTCACTTTCACGTCCGTGAGCACGCCAGCCGCCCCCGTCAGGGATCTTCCCGATCTTCTTCACGTCCAGGTGCACCATGTGCCCCGGGCCGCGGGCGGTGATCTTCTGGGGTCGTTGGCGCAGGTCCTCACCCGTGGGCGCGAGGTCTGGCAACCGGGAGATGCCCAGTCGGTGCAGCCACCTGCCCACAGTGCGCAGGCACAGCTGGTGGCCTTCAGAGACGAGGTGGTGATGGATGCGGCGGGCTGACCACTTCTCCCTGCGACGCAGGGTCTGGATCTGGGCCACCACCTCGGGGTCGAGCTGGGCAGGTGAACGGCGCGGACGGCTGGGCCGGTCGAGCAGCCCGGCCTCGCCCTCGGCGCGGTAGCGGGCCACCCAGGTGGCCACCGTGGGCCGGCTCACCCGGAACTCGGCGGCCACGTGTGCCTGCGGGATCCCGTCGTGCAGGTGGCGGTGGACCATCCTGAGACGGCCGGTCGGGGTCAGGGGTGCGTTAGCGTGAGTCATGAGTGGGTCTTCTCGGGCAGGTCGGTGGTGTAGGAACTTCCATCCTGCGGGAGAGGCCCACTCGTCTCATCTCAGCCCGTACCCCGTGGCAAGAACCTCATGACCCACAACATCTAGGGGGCTTCTCAGTCCTTGGTGATGCGCTCGAATGTCACCGGAACGATCATGACCTCCTCCACGCCGCGCTGCTCGCACAGCGTGCGGGAGGCAGGGGTGGTCTGGCACAACGTGGGGTCCTGGGAGGCGGGGGTGATGGCCCCAATGGTCAGGGTTGTTGTGCTCTCCTGCCGGCCGGAGAAGAAGTCACCCGCCGGGACATGGCGACTGAGGATGAGCCGTCCCTGGCTGGGGTCGTCCACGGGTCGCTCCTGCGTGACCCCGTAGCCTGCCTTGTTGGCGAGCGGGACCAGCTGATCTTCGGGCTGGGCATCCGCGGTCAGGTAGCGACGCTGGACCTCGTGGGCCCCGACGACCTCCTCGACTTTGATCCACGACTGAGGGATGGCGCGCGTGCCGGCTACGGCACTGTTCACCTCCTCGCCAGTGTCTCGGGGGTCGCTGGAGCAACCGGACAGGATGAGGCAGCCGGACAGGCAGAGGGCGGCCGTGACGTGAGAGCGGGTGAACGTGAACATGGAGTCCTCCTGGGTTGGGGTGCTGGAGGCGTCGTGCCCCCTGCGATGTGTATAACCATACACATCAAGTCATGCGGATGCAATACCATCCGTGAGCGGCGTGCGTGTGGGGTCAGGGGGAATGGGTAGCGGCGTCGTGGGCCGCGTGGAGAGCCTGCGCGCGCCCCACCTCCTGGGCCGCGCGGGCCGCGCGGGCCGCGCGGGCGGCCGCGGCCTCCTGAGCCGCGCGCCGCTCCAGCAGAGCGCGGGCGACGTCCTCGGCGGTGCCTTGCTGGCCGGCGTGCCACAGCACGCGCAGGGCCGGGACGCCGTCGACGTCGGGCAGGCTCGCCAGAGCGGAGTCGATCCGCTCGGGGGAGAAGGGGTCCTCCGGGCGCTCGCGGCCATGGGCGACGGCGAGCTGGAGCGTCTGGCGGTAGTGATGCTCCCGCTCCAGGGTCTGGCCCCAGAGCACGGGCGGGGCCTCCACGGCGAGCCCGGACTCCTCCAGCCTCACGCGGGCCCGTCCCGCCCGCGCCCGGTCCTGCGCTCGCAGGATGGAAGGGGCCAGCAACAGACCAGCTGCGGCCGTGAGCACCGCCCCAAAGACCCGGCTGATCGCCAGGCCGGCGGAGTCAGGGTGAGGTGTGGCGGACGCGGCGGTGAGGGGCGGGACCAGCACCACCCAGGCCAACGCCGCCACGAGCGGCACCACCAGGGCCAGAAGGTCGTGCAAGAGCGGTCTGGTCGGCGGGGCGGCCGCATGGACAGCGTCCAGCAGATCCTGGCCCTCGGGGGTCGCGGGGATGAGCCAAGTTCCGGCGGCGGTGTGGTGGGCGGTGATGGGGGTGGGCATGAGGACTCCATCTCGGTAGGGGCGCCGGGGTCAGCGCCCGGGGGCATCTACCGGGGATAAGGCCGCGATCGGCCCCGCATGTCCCCCCCGCACGGCAGAGCAGCCGGCGGGGACGGGACGCGGTCAGGGCCGGGACGTGTCGCGGTCCACGGCGGCCGCCGGCAGCAGCTCGATGCAGCCGGCAGCTCATCTCCGCGACACGTCCCCGCCCCGCCCTGGCCCGACCGCGAGCGCGGGGCGCACGGCCGGGCCGGGGGTGCGGTGGGGATCAGGGCAGGAAGAGGGCGGAGGCCTCGTGCCGGGCGGCGAGCCCGGCGTGCTCGTCGGCCAGGTCGCGCGGGCGGGTGCGGTGGCGCGGGGGCGTGTAGAGCCGCCCGTGGGCCCAATCGCCGATGCTCCAGTCCGTCAGGGTCGGCTGACCGGGGACGGCGTAGAGGCGGGGGCTGGAGGCCAGGCGGGCGCTTGCGCCCAGCAGGGACGCGAGGGTGCCCGCGTGCGTGGGGACCGGAGAGGGGATCAGCTGGTCCGCCTGCGGCAGGGGGAACGGGCCCTCGGGGGCGCTGGCCCTCTCGGGGTTGGCGGGGCGGTAGACGCGATGGCGGTAGGCGTGGCCGGGGCGGTCCGGGTCGTGCACCTTCAGGAACAGGCAGCCGGCGCGCGTGTCCAGGTGTGCCGGGTAGGTCCCGGGCAGGCTGTCCAGCTCGTAGCTGAGGTTCAGGGCGTCCGGGAAGGACAGGGCCACCGGAGCCATGCCCTGTCCGTGGGTGACCGGCTCGCAGGGGGCGTAGGTGCGCGCCCACTCCCGGGGCCGGCAGACGGTGATGCGGTAGCCGGCCTCGGTCAGCTCGAACCAGATGCGCCCGTGCGTGCGGGCGTGGTCGCTGGCCCAACCCAGCGGAGCCAGGGCCGCGTGGAGGGCCTGGCGCAGGGATCGGATCGTGGTGGTGGGGTTCTTGACGATGCTCACGGGAGCCTCCTTGGAAGGGGTGCCGGGGGCCTCATGCCCCCTGCGACGTGTTCAACCATACACATACACCGGCGCGTGCACAACACCATCCGCGAGCGCGGGCCGGCGCGCCCGTGGTGGTGTCGAGGGAAGGGCGGGGACGTGTCGCGGTCCCCGGGAGCCGGCAGCAGCTCGATGCAGCCGGCCGCTCATCTCCACGACACGTCCCCCGGCGGCCGCGAGCGCGGGGGTCTCTCGCGCTCGCGGCCGCCGGGGGCTGGCGAGGTGGTCAGCGGCTCAGGCGCAGGCGGTCCACGTCGTGGCAGGCCTCCACGGCGGCGCGGTCGTCGGCGGCCCTCTGGGCCAGGGCGGCGTGCTTGGGGTGGGCGGTGTTCGCGCGGGCCAGGGCCTCGGAGTCGGTGGCGATGCGCTCCAGCAGGTCCCGCCGCTGGCAGCTCAGCCGGATGGCCTCCTCCAGGGCCGGGACCAGGTCGGGGTGCGGCTCGTCGCGGCGGGCCAGGCGCTTGTAGCGGGCGCGCGCGGCGGCGGCGGGGGCCGCGAGGGCGTGGGCCTGGCGGCGCTGGTCCTCCAGAGTGGCCACGGCCTGGCGGCGCCGGGCGCGGTCGTCGCAGTCCTCGCCCCACGGGTCGGGCTGGCACATCACGTCGCCGCACTCCGGGCAGGGCTCGAAGGCGGAGGGCAGGGAGTCGAGGTCGAGAAGGTGGTGCTCAGGCATCGGAGGTGCCTCCTTGGTCGGGGTGCCGGGGGCCTCATGCCCCCCGCTACGTGTCTAACCATACACACGCAATGGCAAAAGTACAACACCACCCGCGAGCGCAGGTCCACGCGCCCGTGGTCGTGACGCGGGCCGGGCGGGGACGTGGCGCGGTCCCCGGGAGCCGGCAGCAGCTCGATGCAGCCGGCAGCTCATCTCCACGACACGTCCCCGGGATGCCGCGAGCGCGGGAGCCCCCGCGCTCGCGGCCTGCCGGTCAGGCGGCGGGCAGGGCGGCCAGGCTGTCGCGGTCGGCCAGGGTGGCGGCCTCGCGGGCGGCCGGCGTGTAGCCGTCCAGGGGGGCGACGTAGGCGCGTCCGTGTGCCCAGGTGCCGATGCTCCAGCCGATCAGGTCCAGTGCGCCGGGCACGCCGTGGATCCGCTGGCTCAGGTAGCGGGTGCCGTGGAGGCGGCCGCCGCCGCTCAGCACGTCCATCAGCAGCCCGGGCAGGCCCAGGGTCGCGGGCAGGGCGGGCAGCTCGACGCCGGGGCCGGGGGCCTGGGGGATGGCGGGAGTGGGCACGCCGGGGGCGGCGAGGTTGGCGAACGTCCAGCGCTCGCGGCCGCCGACGACGTCGACGTGGACGCGGTCGGCGGTGGCGGTGACGTTGACCGGGGTCTCGGGCAGGGGGAGCGCGTCCAGGTGGCGCATCAGCTGGGAGACGTCAAGGACGCACAGCACCACCGGCGGCAGGCCCGCGAGCGCGGCGGGGGCCGGGCGGTCGGAGTCGGCGTAGGCGCAGGCGTAGGCGTCCTCGTGGGTGCTGATCACGCGCAGGGCGTTCTCCGGGAGCACCTCCAGGTGGACGGGGCCGCGGTTGGGGGAGACGCGGGCGGCGAGGGAGCCGGCGCGCAGGGCTGCGCGCAGGGAGCCGGCGGAATAGATGTGCTTGGACATGGGGGCCTCCTTGGCCGTCGGGGTGCCGGGGGCCTCATGCCCCCTGCGACGTGTTCAACCATACACATACACCGGCGCGTGCACAACACCATCCGCGAGCGCGGGCCGGCGCGCCCGTGGTGGTGTCGAGGGAAGGGCGGGGACGTGTCGCGGTCCCCGGGAGCCGGCAGCAGCTCGATGCAGCCGGCAGCTCATCTCCACGACACGTCCCCACGCGGCAGCGGGCGCGGGACCCGCCCGCGCTCGCGGCCAGGGGTGACAACGGGGGCGGCGCGTGCGCGCCGCCCCCGTCGTGCTCCCCTGGCCCGCGAGCGCGGGCGGGTTCCCGCGACCGCTGCCGCGTGGGGAACCGTTATCGTGGAGATTGAGCTGCCGGCGCATCGAGCTGCTTCCGGCTCCTCGGGGACCGCGATACACGTCCCGAAATTCCCTCGATCAAACCCACCACGGGTGCGGCGCTCGGCCGCGACTCGCGGAAGGTGTTGTGCAGAGGACGGTGTATGTGTATGGGTTGAACCACGTCGTCAGGGGGCTAGAGGCC